>CAZKZT010000538.1:0-2052 GCA_964557265.1 uncultured Hyphomicrobium sp. | reverse complement strand
TTGGCCACGCGTTGTCCGCGCTCTACGGCTGGGCCTGGGCGCAGCAACTCGGTGGCCGCCATCTGCTGCGGATCGAGGACATCGATCCCGTCCGCTCGAGCGAGGCACATATCGACGGCATTTTCCGCGATCTCGCCTGGCTCGGCGTCACGTGGGAGGAGCCGGTGCTACGCCAGTCGCGGCATATCTCCCGTTATGAGGCGGCAGCGGCGCGTCTTGCCGAGCTTGGGCTGCTGTATCCATGCTTCGCGACGCGCCGCGAGATCGCCGATGCGAGCGCGGCCAAGAACCTGCCGTCCGATCCCGACGGGGCGCCGCTTTATCCGGGACTGCATCGCGGGCTGCGGGCGGCCGAGGTTGCCGCGCGGCGCCAGCGTGGCGAGCCTTTCGTGATGCGGCTCGACATGGCTCGGGCGCGCGATGCCGCCGCGGAGCGTCTCGCGGGACGGCCGTTGATGTTCACCGAGTTGGGCGACGGCAGCGGACCGAGGCCGATCCTCTGTGATCCCGCGCGCTGGGGCGATGTCGTGATCCAGCGCAAGGACGTGCCGACGAGCTATCATCTGTCCGTGGTGGTGGACGATGCCTTCCAGGGTGTGACCCATGTTTCGCGCGGCCGCGATCTGTTCGCCGCGACCGATATCCACCGGCTTCTGCAGGTGCTGTTGAATTTGCCGGAGCCGGTCTACGCGCATCACCACCTGGTCGTTGATGAAAGCGGTAGGAAACTGTCAAAAAGCGTTGGTGATACGAGCCTAGCGACGCTACGCGATGATGGAATGTCAGTTTTTGACGTCAAGCACATGATCGGTATCGCGTAACTCGTGATCCATCTGCCGAGGCTCGGTCGGATGGCGTGCGTTGGGGCGCAGCTGCTGTTCCGAGACGATTGAAGTCATCCCGCATCGGGACCGTATTTGCGCTGTAGGAGGGCCGCGCAACGGCGCTGTGGGTGCGCTGTTGCCGGGACGAGACAGTCCGTTCATCTGGCCGTCTCATGCCCGCCATGCAAACTGGATCATCTGTACCGCGGCGAAATCGAGAACCGGCCATTGGCCGCAAATGTTCGCTCGGATGAACGCACAGGAAGGGAGATTGGCAATGTTCCGCATTGCTGGTGCTGTGGCACTGCTATTGACACTGATGGTGGCGCCGTCGATGGCGCAAAGAGGCCCGGGCGGCGGCGATCGCTGGGTGACGCTCGGCGAAAAGTCGGTTGGCTTTCTGGTCGATCGCGACGTTCTCCGGATCAGCCACAATGAAGATTGGTACAGGCGTGAGGGACCGTTCCGGACGCTGCGCTTCACGGCGCAGGGCAATGACATCCACATCATGAATGTGCGCGTCGTCTATCTCAACGGATTCGCCGAGAACTTCACCGTCAACCAGCTCTTGCGCGCACGCCAGAGCGTCACGGTCGATCTGCGCGGCGATCGCAGCTTCCTGCGCGAGATCGAGTTCGTCTACCGCTCGCGACTCAATTTCAAAGGGCAGGCAACGCTCAAGATCGAGGCCGAGGCCGCCCGCCGCGGACCGCCAGGCCCGGGACCAGGTCCAAAGGTGGAGCTGCTCGGCAGCCAGAAGGTCGGCTTCCTGGTTGACCGCGATGTCCTGCGCGTTGGCCGCAAGGAAGGCCGCTTCCGCCGTATCGCGCTCCGCGCGATCGGCAACGATATCGAAGTCCTCGACCTGAAGGTGATCTACACCAACGGCGCGCCTGATGACATTCCCGTGCGCCGCGTGCTTCGCGCGGGGCAGCAGTCGGAGCCGCTCGACCTGAAGGGCGCTGCACCGCGTGCGATCGACCGGATCGAGTTCGTTTACCGCTCGCGCCCGAGCTTCAAGGGACAGGCGACGCTCGAGGTCTACGGCGTCCACTGACGCATCGAGTGGCTTAGACAAATAGGGCGGCGTCCTTCACGGGGCGCCGCCTTTTCTCTTTCCGATATTCCGCGTCTCTCTTCCCCTTCTCCCCGTTCTTACGGGGAGAAGGTCGGGATGAGGGGCGGCGACATATTCCAACGTCGGCATTTGCCGCCGCCCCTCACGTCG
>CAZKZT010000537.1:0-2067 GCA_964557265.1 uncultured Hyphomicrobium sp. | reverse complement strand
TTCCGCGTTGTCGTTGCCAAGGTCGGACAGGGCTCGGCCATCATGGAGGGGCCGGACGGCAAGCCGCTTCTTGTCCTGTCGCGCGAAGGCGAGGGGCGCGTCGCGCTTCTGCTCTCCGACCACATCTGGCTGTGGGCACGCGGTTTCGAAGGCGGCGGCCCGCATCTCGACCTCCTGCGCAAGCTGTCGCACTGGCTGATGAAGCAGCCCGATCTCGAGGAGGAGGCGTTGCGGCTGGTTGCACGCGGCCGCGATCTGACGATCGAGCGGCAGACCATGGCGGAAAGCGTCGAGCCGGTGACGGTGACGACGCCGTCGGGCGAGACGCGCGCGATCACGCTGCAGACATCCGAGCCGGGGCTGTGGCGCGGAACGACGCCGGCCAATGAGCTTGGTTTGTGGCGCGCCACCGATGGCAAGCTGACCACGCTGGTCAATGTCGGCCCGGTCAATCCGCTCGAATTCGCCGAAGTGACGTCGTCGATCGATGTGCTCAAGGGTCTTGTGAACGCGAGCGGAGGCGACGCGCGCAGGCTCGACGACAATGGCAGCCTGCGTGTGCCGCGCATCGTCGGCGTGCGCTCGAGCGAGACCTTCAAGGGCGAGGACTGGATGGGCGTGCGGCTGCGCGAGGCCAGCGTCGTGCGCGGCATCGGCGTGCTGCCGATGTTTGCCGGTTTCCTCGGCCTTCTGCTGCTGGTCGGATCGCTCGCGGCGACATGGGCACGTGAAGGCCGCTGACGTGACCTTCGAGGCGAGAGAGGGCCGCTGAATCTGCATTATCCCTCCCCCGCAGGGGGAGGGTGGCCGGCGAAGCCGGCCGGGTGGGGGCTTTGCTCGCGAAGTGTCCGATAGATAACGTCCAGCACGCCGTCGAGATTTTCGTCAATCTCCGAATTCCAAAACCGCAATATCCGAAAACCATCCCTTGAGAAATTCGCATCGCGCTGACGATCTTGTTTTGCATGGTGCGAGAGATTGTGCTGACCGCCGTCGACTTCAACGATCAGCCTGTGTTTCAGACAGACAAAATCGACAATGACTCCATCTCTTGGCGATTGCCTGCGAAAGTGAAACCCGCGTGGCCGCCACGAACGAAGGTGAACCCACAGTTTCACCTCTTGCCGAGTCATTTGCTTGCGGAGCGTGCGGGCACGTTCGTTTGCCATGATGACCCCACCCGGCTGGCCTGCGGCCAGCCACCCTCCCCTGGAAGGGGAGGGATAACCAGAGCCGCTCAGTTCGTCTCTTCCGCCCAGGCCGGCCTGAGCTCGCCGCTCACGCCGTCGAAGGCGCCGGGCACGAGTTCGGCCACCAGCAGGCGCGCGGGGTCGACCGGGCCGGGCATCCTCACCTGGCCCTTTTTGATGCGCGTGAAGCCGAGCGGTCCGTAATAGGGCTCGTCGCCGACCAGCAGCACCAGCCTGTGTCCCCTGGTCTTCGCTTCCTCGAGCGACCGTGCAACGAGCGCTTTCGCGATGCCGCGGCCGCGAAAGGGCGGCTCCACCGTCAGCGGGCCAAGCAGCAGCGCGGCGGCATCGCCGATGGTGACCGGCGACAGCCGCACCGAGCCGACGAGCAGGGTGCCGATGCGGGCGGTGAAGGACAAGGCCGGATCGTGGCTCACGCCCTCGCGGATGCGAAAGGCGGTGCGGGCAAAACGGCCGGGGCCGAAGGTGCGCTCGTGCAGCCGTTCGATCGGAACGGCGTCGTCGGGCACCTCTGGCAGGATGGTCAGCGACAGGTCGGTCATGCGGCGAGCGCCTTAGCATTTCGTGGGAAGAAAATCCATTGCGCGAAGGACACCTCTCCCCTGCGGGGAGAGGTCGGCGAGCGGCGAAGCTGCGAGCCGGGTGAGGGGGAATCGTCCCATGAGAATGAAGCGCCCCCTCACCCGAATTCCTCGCTGCGCTCGGAATTCGACCTCTCCCCACAGGGGAGAGGTGAAAGCGGAGCGCATTTGCTTTGCCGCCGCCTTGCCCTACATAGACGCACGGGCAACGGAGACTGGGATGGGCGTTTTCATCGACGGCGTATGGCACGACAAGTGGTACGATACCGGCAAGA
>CAZKZT010000536.1:0-2080 GCA_964557265.1 uncultured Hyphomicrobium sp. | reverse complement strand
GCATCGCGCGCCTTCCGCTTCAATTCGAGCCAGCACAAGGATCGCAAGCTGACCGAATCGACGGTCGGCGATGCGTCGCGCGTCGACGGTACCGGACGGCTCAAGGTTGCGTTGACGCAGCCGAGCCGCAAGCAGATCGACCTTGCGCCGGAACCGATGTTTCCGGTCCAGCATTCGCGCGAGCTGGTGGCGCGGGCCATGAAAGGCCAGCAGCTCTTCACCGCAGATCTCTACGATGGCTCGGAGAAGGGCGACAAGGTCTACACGACCGTGTCCTTCATCGGCAAAGCGCGGGCGCCAGGGGATCTCACGGGGCTCGCCGAAGTCGACTCCGCGAAGCCCCTCGAAACGCTCGTCGCCTGGCCGATGTCGATCAGCTACTACGAAGGCGGCAGCTCCCGGCAGGATGCCGTTCCCACCTATGAAGTCGCGTATCTCTACTATGCGAACGGCGTCTCACGCCGGTTGCTGATCGACTACGGTTCGTTCGCCGTACGCGGCACGCTGAAAGAGATCGCTTTCCTCGATCCCGGCAAGTGCGACCCCCAAGCGCGCAAACCACGCTGATTTGCGCTCAAATCGCCTCGCCCTCCCACAGCCACGCAGCGCCGCGCGCCCCGGAGGCGTCGCCCCATCGCGGCGGGCGGATGTCGACGCGGGTGTCGTCTGAAAAGATGTGCGGCGCCATCAGTGCCGGGAGCTCATCGTAGAGGTGGGCCAGACGGGACAGGCCGCCGCCGAGAACGATCACGTCGGGGTCGACGATGTTGACGACGTGGGCGAGGCCGCGCGCGAGGCGGTCTGCGTGGCGGTGGAGCGCTTCCTGTGCGAGCGCCTCGCCCGCTGCGGCGCGCGCGACGATCTCCTCGCCGGTCGATGCCGTGCCGCCGTTGCCGGCATAGCTTCCGGCAAGGGCGGGGCCGGATACCCAGGTTTCCATGCAGCCGCGCCGGCCGCACCAGCACGGCGGACCCGGCCACTCGTCCTCCGTTGGCCAAGGTAGCGGATTGTGGCCCCATTCGCCGCCGATGCCGCGCGGGCCGTCGAGCAGCCGTCCGTGGGTGACGATCCCGGCGCCGCACCCCGTGCCGAGGATGACGCCCAGCACGCTGCGGGTACCAGCGGCGGCGCCATCGCGCGCCTCCGACAAGGCAAAACAGTTGGCATCATTGGCAAGGCGGACAGGGCGGCTGAGTGCGGCCTCGAGGTCGCGGCCGAGCGTGCGGCCGTTGAGCCATGTCGAATTGGCGTTTTGCATCCGTCCGGTGTGGGGGGACGGGGAGCCGGGTGTGGCAATGCCGATGGTCGCTTCCGCAGCGCTGGCAAGGCCGCCAGTGTCCGCGATGAGGTCGCCGACGAGCGTGGCGATGACGGCGATGGTGGCGCTGTAGTCTTCGCGAGGCGTCGGGACTCGCCGGCGGGGCCGCTCGGCACCGGTCTCGTCGATCACGACGCCTTCGATTTTGGTTCCGCCGAGATCGATTCCGATCCTGAGGGGGCTGGATGTGGTTGACACAGCAACCTAAGCCTCCGGTTTCATGCGGT
This sequence comes from uncultured Hyphomicrobium sp., assembly GCA_964557265.1. Lineage (GTDB taxonomy): Bacteria > Pseudomonadota > Alphaproteobacteria > Rhizobiales > Hyphomicrobiaceae. The sequence goes on along the minus strand of CAZKZT010000536.1, from coordinate 535 downwards.
GCCGCCCGACCGCTCGAGACGATCGAGGGCGGGTTGGATCGATTCCGGCGGGTGGCGGCTGTGGGCCGAGAAGACCAGCAACAGCGACTCGTTGGCCAGAATGTAGGCGAGCACAGCGGCGAGCGTGCCGTCCTCCCGCGACTGGGCGCGCAAGTCTGCCGGGGTCATCCCGCTCGCCTCCAGGAACCCCGCGATGCGCTGCTCGTCCTGAACGAGGAACAGGAGCGCATCGAAGGCCAATTGCTTAGCATTTTCAGTTGTCGGCGCATTTTTGCCGCTGTCGTTTCTGCGCATCGGTCCGCCTCTCCACAGCGTTCAGGTGAGCGTCGTCTTAAACATATCCTTAGGCTTTTGGCGCACAGTGTTCTCAACGGGGGCAATGATTCGGCGGAAGAGTCCGATGACCACACTCGAGCGGACCAGATCGATGGCTTACCAGGGGCGCCCAGGCGGGGCCGAAGGACGTGGTCCGCGCACGGGCGCGACTCAAGCCAGCGTGCTTATCGTGGAGGACAACGAGCTCAATATGAAGCTC
>CAZKZT010000535.1:1669-2080 GCA_964557265.1 uncultured Hyphomicrobium sp. | reverse complement strand
CGGGTAACGACTCCGGTGGTGGTCAGCCGGGTCGCATCCTTAAATGCAAGGGATGGGAAAGCGATCCCGACGCCTACATCTATTTCATCACGCAGGCGCCGGTGTGGGAGAAGATCTGCGACGTGATCGGTGAGCCCGGCTGGAAGACCGACCCTGATTTCGCGACACCGAAGGCGCGCCTGCCGCGTCTCAACCAGATCTTCGGGCGCATCGAGGATTGGACATCGACCAAGACCAAGTTCGAGGCGATGGACATCCTCAATGAGTATGACATTCCCTGCGGGCCGATCCTGTCGATGAAGGAACTCGCCGAGGACCAGTCGCTGCGGGCGACGGGCACCATTGTCGAGGTCGATCATCCCGCGCGCGGCAAGTACCTCACCGTCGGCAATCCGATCAAGCTGTCGGACT
>CAZKZT010000535.1:0-1659 GCA_964557265.1 uncultured Hyphomicrobium sp. | reverse complement strand
GTCGGACTCGCCTGCGGACGTGAAGCGCTCACCACTGCTTGGCGAACATACCGACGAGATCCTGCAGAGCGTTCTCGGCTACACCACCGAAGAAATGGCGGCGATCAAGGCATCGGGCGCGACCGAACCGCCCGCAAAGAAGGCCGCCGCGGAATAACAGAGCCCATAGTTCACCGACAACCCGCGCGCGACATGTATCGCGCCGGGACAAGGGGAGAGATAACAACCGATGCGTATCGTCGTCCATGGCCAGGAAGCCTTCGGCAAAGCCGTGCTCGAGCGGCTGCTCGAGCGCGGTGAGAATGTCGTCGCAGTGTGTTGTGCGCCCGACAAAGCGGGGCGCCCCGAAGATCCGCTGAAGGTCTTCGCCACCGAGAAAGGCCTGCCGGTCCATCAGCCGAAGAGCTGGAAGACGCCGGAAGCGCTGGAGTTGATGAAATCGTTCAACGCGGACGTCTGCCTGATGGCGTACGTCCTCCTCTTCATTCCGCAGCCGGTGCTCGACGCGCCGCGCCACGGCACGTTCCAGTATCATCCTTCCCTGCTACCGGCACATCGTGGCCCCTCGTCGATCAACTGGCCGATTGCCATGGGCAAGACACGCACCGGCCTCACCATCTTCTGGCCGGACGAAGGCCTGGATGAAGGCCCGGTCCTGATCCAGAAGTCCGTCGAGGTTGGCCCAGACGAAACGCTTGGCGATGTCTATTTCAAGAAGCTCTTCCCCATGGGTGTCGATGCCATGATGGAAGGCCTCGACCTCGTAAAGGCCGGCGTCATCCTCAAGCACAAGCAGGACCTCACCGCAGGGTCCTACGAGAGCTGGTTCAAGAAGGACCTGGGTGAGCTCAACTGGTCGAAGCCTGTCGGGGACGTCTACAACACCATTCGCGCAGCAAATCCCGCGCCCGGCGCCTGGACGACACTCAAAGGCGTAAAACTCGATATCTACGACGCTGCGCGCGTCGGCGGGACCGGCAAGCACGGCCAGGTTCTCGCCATCACGGATGAAGGCATCACGATTGCCGGCAACGGCGGCGCGATCCTCGCGAAACGCGTCAAGTCGCCCGACACCAAGAAGATCAGCGCGGCTGAATGGGCGAAGTCCGTCGGCCTGGCCGTCGGCGACATCTGCGCAGCACCGCAGCCGAAGACGCCCGCCTGATTTCACAGCGCGTCGTCGGATGCGGCAGAGACTCGCGTCCGGCGAGAGAGCGACACGCAAGAAACGCGCCTTGGGTCACAGAGATCGGCCTGAGCGCACGTAGGAAACGCTTATCCGCTGGAGCCCACCATGGCCGTCAGATCCGACATCGAAATTGCCCGTGAAGCCAAGAAGAAGCCGATCCAGGACATCGGCGCGAAGCTCGGCATCCCCGCCGAGCACCTGCTGCCCTTCGGCCACGACAAGGCGAAGGTCGCCGAGACCTTCATCAAATCGCTGGAGAGCCGCAAGGATGGCAAGCTGATCCTTGTCACCGCAATCAATCCGACCCCCGCGGGCGAAGGCAAGACGACGACGACCGTCGGCCTCGGCGACGGACTCAACGCGATCGGCAAGAAAGCCGCGATCTGCCTGCGTGAACCATCGCTCGGCCCCTGCTTCGGCATGAAGGGTGGCGCGGCAGGTGGCGGCTATGCTCAGGTCGTACCGATGGA
>CAZKZT010000534.1:0-2094 GCA_964557265.1 uncultured Hyphomicrobium sp. | reverse complement strand
GACCGGGCAGCGGATGAGCTGGCCCGCATCGGTGACGAGCATGATCTGGTCGCTGTCCTCGACCGGGAACGAGGCGACGAGCGGCCCGTTGCGATCATTGACGACCATGGCGAGGATGCCTTTGCCGCCGCGCCCGCTGACGCGGTACTCGTACGACGAGGTGCGCTTGCCGAAGCCGCGGCTCGAAATCGTCAGCACGAACTGCTCGCGTCCGCCGAGTTCGGCGTAGCGTTCGGGCGTCAGTTCCTCGCCCGTTGCCTCCTCGGCGTCCGTGTCGGCCGCGGCCTCCTCGGCGCCATTCTCGCTCTCGCCGGTGGCGCGGCGCATCGCACCTGCCTGCTTGAGATAGGCGGCACGTTCGGCAGGGGTGGCCTCGACATGCGTGAGGATCGCCATCGAGATGACGGTGTCCTCGCCGTCGAGGCGGATGCCGCGCACGCCCGTCGAGTCGCGGCCCTTGAACAGCCGCACGTCATCGGCGGGGAAGCGGATGCACTGACCCGCCGCCGTCGTCAGCAGCACGTCGTCGCTCGGCGCACACAGCGCGACGCCGACGATCTGATCGCCCTCGTCGAGCTTCATCGCGATCTTGCCGTTGCGATTGATGTTCTCGAAATCGGCGAGGCTGTTGCGGCGGACGTTACCCGTACGCGTGGCGAACATCAGCTCGCGATCGGCCCAGGTGCTCGCATCCTCCGGCAGTGGCAGGACGTTGGTGATCACCTCGCCCTGCTCGAGCGGCAGGAGGTTGATCAGCGCTTTGCCGGTGCCTTGCGGCGTCGCGGCGGGCAGGCGCCAGACCTTCATGCGGTAGCACATGCCGCGCGAGGAGAAGAACAGCAGCGGCGTATGCGTCGAGGCAATGAAGAGCTGCGTGACGATGTCCTCGTCGCGCGTCGTCACGCCCGAGCGGCCCTTGCCGCCGCGGCGCTGCGCGCGATAGGTAGCGAGCGGCACACGCTTGACGTAGCCCTTGAGCGAGACGGTGACGACGCAGTCCTCGCGCTGGATCAGGTCCTCGTCGTCGAGGTCGCCTTCCATCGGCACGATCTCGGTGCGGCGCGGCACAGCGAATTCATCGCGGATGGCGGTCAGCTCGCCCTTGATGATGTCGATGACGCGGGCGCGCGACGACAGGATCGCCAGGTACTCGCGGATTTCCTCGGCGATCTTGGCGAGGTCGTTGCCGATCTCGTCGCGGCCGAGCGCGGTGAGGCGCGAGAGGCGCAGTTCGAGGATCGCGCTCGCCTGCTCGTCGGAGAGCTTGACCGTGCCTTCCGACGACACGCGATGGCGCGGATCGGCGATCAGCTCGACCAGCGGCGCGATGTCCTTCGCGGGCCAGTCGCGCTCCATCAACTGTTCCTTGGCGACGGCCGGGCTCGGCGCGCGACGGATCAGATTGACGACGTCATCGATGTTGGCGACGGCGATCGCGAGGCCAACCAGGATGTGGGCGCGGTTGCGCGCCTTGTTGAGCAGGAACTTGGTCCGGCGCGTCACCACTTCCTCGCGGAAAGCGTTGAACGCCTGGATCATGTCCTTGAGATTGAGCTGCTCGGGGCGGCCACCATTCAGCGCGATCATGTTGGCGCCGAACGTGGTCTGCAGCTCGGAATAGCGCCAGAGCTGGTTCAGGACGACGTCGGCAACCGCATCGCGCTTCAGCTCGATGACAATGCGCATGCCTTCGCGGCTCGACTCGTCCCACAGGTTCGAGATGCCTTCGACGCGCTTCTCGCGCACAAGCTCTGCGATCTTCTCGATCAGCGTGCGCTTGTTGACCTGATAGGGGATCGCCGTGACGATCAGCGCCTCGCGGTCCTTGCGGATTTCTTCGACTTCGACGCGGGCACGCATGATGATCGAGCCGCGGCCGCGGTGATAGGCAGCCATCGCGCCAGCCTGGCCGAGAATGAGGCCGCCCGTCGGGAAGTCGGGTGCGGGCACGATCTGGACGAGTTCGTCGATCGTGATGTCGGGATTGTCGAGATGGGCGATGGCGGCGTTGACGACCTCGCCGAGATTGTGCGGCGGGATGTTCGTCGCCATGCCGACCGCGATGCGCCGGCGCCGTTGACGAGCAGGTTCGGG
>CAZKZT010000533.1:0-2101 GCA_964557265.1 uncultured Hyphomicrobium sp. | reverse complement strand
ACATGAGAAGCGTCGCCACAGCCGCAGGCAGGATGTATTTGATCATTCACATTTCCTTTTCGAGCGTGCCGGCGGGCGGCACACACACGAGTGGACAACCCCGGCGCTGTCACCGGGCCGCCGATCCGGCCTCCGCGCGTCAACGCCGCCGCGACAGCGGCCGCTCATGCCCCGCGGTCGGACAATTCGTTAACGCCCCCGGACGATCGAGGTTCCCCCGGGGCCGCGATCGCGGTCTTCCGTTAACTGCGATCGGAGCTTCCAAATGCTGCCGCTTCACCGATCCATATGAGTAGGCCCAGGCAGACGGCTGCGAGTTGTCCATGTTCCGCGACAGATTGTTGGTTCTCGGTGCCGGTCCAGTCGGGCTCGGCATGGCCGCCGCCCTCAAGGCGAACGGCATCGCCTTCGATCAGGTCGACGCCAACGACGGCGTCGGCGGCCTTTGGCGCAAGGGCGCATACGAGACCGTCCATCTCAACTCGTCGAAACGCTCGACCGGGTACGCCGACTACCCGATGCCGGCCGACTATCCCGACTTCCCGAGCCGCGCGCAGATGCTGTCTTACCTCGAGGCCTACGCGCGCGATCGCGGCCTGATGGGCCACATCGCGTTCGGCCGCCGCGTCGAGCGCGCCACACCGCTGCCCGATGACACATGGCACGTTGCCTTCGCCGACGGCGAAGAGCGCGTCTACAAGGGTGTCGTGGTGTGCAACGGCCATCACTGGGATCCCATCCGGCCGGCCTATCCGGGCACGTTCACCGGCGACCTGATCCACTCGAAGAACTACGACAGCCCGGCCGATCTCGCGGGCAAGCGCGTGCTCGTCGTCGGCGGCGGCAACTCGGGCTGCGACATCGTCAGTGAAGCCGCACGCGTGGCCGAGAGCTGCGACTGGAGCCTGCGCGACGGGTACTGGTTCCTGCCGCGCGCGGCCTTCGGCCGGCCGCTGTCAGACTTGCCGATCTGGGAACTGCCAGTCCTGCTGCAACGGCCGATCCTGCGCGCGATCATCCGCGTGACGATCGGCGACTACCGCCGCTACGGGCTGAAGAAGCCCTCCCACCGTCTGTTCGACCGCCATCTTTCATTCGGCGGCGAGGCACTCAGCTACGTCAAGGTCGGGCGGATCAAGCCGCGCCCCGCAATCGAGCGACTGGACGGACGCACCGTACATTTCGCCGATGGCTCGAGCGGCACCTACGACCTCATCGTCACCGCGACGGGCTTCAACATCAGCTTTCCGTTCCTGCCGGACGGCGTGATCGCGTTTCGCAACGGCGTGCCGCAATTGCGCAGCGATGCCTTCCCCGACCACGCGAAGAACATCTACATCGTCGGATGGGGGCAGCCGCGCAATGGCCTCGGCTCACTGCTGACTCCGGTCGCGGATTTCTACGCCAAGATGATCAAGCTGCAGGACGAGTTCGATCCGCCACTCGGCATCGTGCTCAAGTGGGTCGGCGAGACCTTGCCTTCGTCGAACCTGGTCAATCCGACTGTGGCGCGCCGGTATGTATGGGTGGGCAAGAAACTCATCCCGGTTATGCGTGTCGTGGGGAAGACGTTGTCCCGCCGTCACAAGCGCCCACCACAGGCCTCGCCCGCCTCGGCCTCGCCGCCGGAAACCCTGTCCGACAGCTCCCGTTGACGCGAGCGCCCGGCGCAGATCATCCTGATGCATCAAAGGAAAAGCAGAGTGACAGTTATGAAGCTGCTCGCGGCGCTATTGCTGACAGGAACCATGGTCGCGGGCGCCGGCTCAGCGCAAGCGGCCTGCATGAAGGGTGGCGACGAGAGTGCTGCGGCGACAGGGCGCGTCTCGATCGGCAAGGCGCGCGACGCCGCCGGGCGCCCCCAGCAGCCCTATATCCTGACGCTCTCCGCTCCCGCCTGCCTGACCGCCCCCGACGAGGAAGACAACGTCAAGAGCACGCGCACGGTCCATATCTACTCGACCGACGCCAAGGTCCACGCCGCGATCGCGGGCTTCGTCGGCAAATCGGCAAGCGTGCGCGGCACGCCGTTCCACGCCCACACCGGCCACCACCACGCCCCGATCGTGATGGACATCACCGAGATCCGGGCGCAATAGTG
>CAZKZT010000532.1:0-2125 GCA_964557265.1 uncultured Hyphomicrobium sp. | reverse complement strand
GGCTTGACGACCACGGTGCAACCGGCGGCGAGGGCGGGGGAAACCTTCCGCGTGATCATCGCATGAGGGAAGTTCCACGGCGTGATCGCGCCGATGACGCCGAGCGGCTGCTTGATGCAGACGACGCGCGTGCCCTGCTTGAAGGTCGGGATCGTCTCGCCATAGATGCGCTTGGCTTCTTCGGCGTAGAATTCGGTGAACGAGGCGCCGTAGATGATCTCGCCGCGGGCTTCGGGCAGCGGCTTGCCCTGCTCGCTGGTCAGCAGCAGCGCCAACTCGTCGGCGTGCGCGACCTGGAGGTCGAACCATTTGCGCAGGATGACCGAGCGTTCCTTCGCGAGCAGCTGGCTCCACGGCTTGAACGCCTTTTCGGCGGCGTCGATTGCCTGCTTGGCCTCTGCCGTGCCGAGCCGCGGCACCTTGGCGATTTCCTCGCCGGTTGCGGGATTGGTGACGGGAATCTCGGGCGTGCCGACCCATTTTCCGTCGATGTAGCACTGGTTCTTGAGGAGTGTGATGACCTTCTTGTCCATGGGGTCCTCCAGGATCTCGTTGGGATAGGGGAGCGCCTGCCTGGGCCGAAAGTACGGCGAGGGTGGCAGCTTCGGCCGCGATCATAGCGCCTCAATCCGGCGCTGGCCCGCGTTTTTGCGGAGGGCTGCTGTTCACCCGTTGCGGGCGAGTGCGACGACGTCGGCGGATTTGCGGGTGCGGCGCAGCATATCGATCATGCGGCCACGGACTTCGGGCAGCGTGTCGTCGCGCGGCAGGAACACGCGGGTCTCGAGAAAATGTCCGGTGAGGGCAAAGCCGGCGCCGAGATCGTCGATCGATACATGGCCCTGGCTGCGCCCGCGCAGGAACCCGGGTAGCGCGAGCAGGCGGTCGCTATAGGGCTCGCCGGCGGAAGCGGAGACCGCTCGGCCGCTTCTAGGCGAGACGTAGATCAGGTCGTCATTTGTGCCCGTCGCCGCGCAGGCCGTGAGGTCGAGGCCGAAGCCCAGCTCGTCGAGCAGCGCCAGTTCCCAACGCACCAGCAGCGCTGGCCACACCTCCGGCTCATCGAGGAAGCCGAGCACGAACAGGCTGACCTCGTAGAGGCTCGGGTGCGGATCACGCTCGGGCAGCAGCCGCGCAAGAGACGTCAGCACGGCAAGGCCCGCGAGCGGCAGCGCGCTGTCCATCACCTCGGCGGCGTAGGCGCGCCGCGTTTCGAGCGTCATGTGGCCGAGCTGGTCGACGATGCGCGCCTTCCAGCTCACCTCGACATGGTTGCCGACCTGGAGAACCGGACGCAGCTTGCGGGAGCGCCCGCCGTGGACGAGGCCGAGATGGCGGCCGTGCGCACGCGTCAACAGTTCGACGACGCTGGCCGTCTCGCCATGCGCTCGGACGCTCAAAATGATGCCTTCGTCGGACCATTCCATGGCGCGAACTATAGCAGGAGTCGGGGACGGCACGGCAGCGGTGATGCGGGCGCTTCTGGCCGTGATTCAATAGGCTGCGGCGGCGAGTGGCGACGTGACGGCAGGGGCTGGATCCAGGGTGTGACGGACCTCATCGGCGAGGGCGAAGAACCGCTCTCGGACCGCTGCGGCGTGCGGGTTGGCGCGCTCGATCGCCTCGTAGACGGCGGGGGCGTCATGACGGACCATATCGGTCGCCTGCAGGATCAGGTCGAAGCTCCTGGTCGACATGCGACTCGGTAAAGGTTCCATGCGCACGAGCACTTTTGCGATCAGGTGCGTGAGGCCCTGGACGACGGCCATCTGGCGGTCATGGACATCAGGTGTCGTGCGGATCACGTCGAGCTTGAGCGTGTGCCGCAGGAACGCAGCGATGCGGCCTGCCGAGTGGCTGCGCACCGGGCACCACGCGATGCGGTGGCCAGCGACACCATCCTTGGCGCTCTGCGGCCCGAACAGGGGATGCGTCCCGATGATCTCGACGTTGGCGGGAAGTTCGGCCAGCATCGCGCGGACCGGCTCGATTTTAACCGAGCCGACGTCGATGACGATGGTGCCGGGGCGCAAGTGTGGGCGCAGGGTGCGGATCGCGTCGGCCATGCAACTCACCGGGATGGCGAGGATTGCCACATCGCAGCGCGCGATGTCAGGGATGTCGC
>CAZKZT010000531.1:0-2125 GCA_964557265.1 uncultured Hyphomicrobium sp. | reverse complement strand
CTGCCGAACGTCGTCGACATTCGCTCGTGCGGTCTCCTCGCGGCGATCGATCTCGATCCGATCCCCGGCAAGCCGGGTCTGCGCGGCTACAATGCCATCGAGAGCATGTACGCGGAGCACGACCTCTACGTCCGCGTCTCCGGCGACACGATCGCGCCGTCGCCGCCGCTGATCGTCAGCGAGAGCCAGATCGGTGAGATCACGGACAAGATCGCTGCGGTGATTAAAGCTGTTGCTTGATCTTGCTTTTCCGCCGACGCGTACGCCTTCGGCTACACGCGCGGCGGCACTGCCTCGCCGGTTGGTATTCTCGTAAGGCGGTCTTCGACCGCTCCGATTAAAGATGGCGGGCTCGGAGCAATCCGGGCCCGCTTTCTTTTCTTATCCCTTCTCCCCGTGCTTACGGGGAGAAGGTTAGGATGAGGGGCCGCGGCATACGCAAACGTCGAATAGATTGCCGCCCTCTACCGCGGCAATTCCGTGCCAGCGCCGCCCGCGAGCGCCGTCTCATAGACGAGGTTGGCGACGACCATGTCCTCCATGGCGTTACCCATCGACTTGTAGAGCGTCACCTCCGTATCACTCGTCCGACCGGGTTTGCTCCCGGCGAGCACTTCGCCGAGTTCGATCGCCGACGTCGGATCTCGACCGGCGAGTTCGGCGCAGCCGACCGGCGCCGGGCTGAAGGCGTTGCGCGTCTCGACGCAGATACGCGCGCGTTCGATCAGTGCCGGCGGCACCTCGCTGCCCGGCGGCGCGAAACCGACCGACGTGACATGCGTCCCCGGTCGGATCCATGCATCCTCGATCACCGGCGTCGTCGATGACGTCGTCAAACAGACAATGTCCGAAGTACGCACCGCCGCTTCGAGATCGCTGACGGGTTTCGCGAGCGGCGTCTGCGCGGCGATCGACCTGGCAACGTCCTCACGCCGCGCCGCGACCCGGATTTCGCGGATGTTGAGCAGCGTCGCGAGCAGGCGGACATGCTCGCGCGCCTGCACGCCACCGCCGACGACGGTCGCGACCTTCGCATCCTTGCGCGCCAGCCGATCGATCGACAGCACCGCTCCGCCCGCGGTGCGGATGCCGGTGATGGCCGCAGCATCCATCACCGCGAGCGGCGCGCCCGTCTCGCGGTCGAACAGGCTGATCAGCCCCATGTGGCTCGGCAGATGATGCGCGTGGTTGCCCTCGAACACGTTGACCGTCTTCAGCGCAATGTGCCGCTCGGGCATCCACGCCAGCATCGCGAGCGCGAATCCCTTGTGCGGCACATCCACCTTCGGCCGCGGCGGCGCCTGCACCGATCCGGCACTCAGCGCCTTGAAGCCATCCGTCAGCGCGGCAAGGACGCCGGCGGGTTCGATGAGCGCCTCCACGTCGGCCGTCGAGAGATAGCGAATGGTGGTCACGGCCGGTCTCCTGCAGCCCCTTGAAACGATAAAGCCGGCAAGCGTGGATCTCACGCTGCCGGCTTATGAATGAACGCGGAAACGATCGCCGCGGCAAGCGTCCGCTCAATGGGGACGCTGCGCCCCCATGCCGAACGCGGCTTCGAGCGAGGCAATCTGGCTGCCGACCGGGTTGGGCGTCTCGTCGAACTGCGCGGTGCGCGAGGCCTCGAGCGCCCGATCGATCCGCTGGATGCGATCCTGAAGCGCGAAGCTCTCCTCGACCAGACTGCGCAGCGTGCGCGGCAGCTCGCCGAAATTCTTGACGTGGGCCGGACGCGCGACGACGCCGAGGCGGATGCGGCGGCGCTTCACGTGCGCCTCTTCCGGCGTGATCTCGCCAGCACGCAACGCGCGGCGCATGAGCAACCACGACGCCAGATCGAGCAACCGCGTGGTGAGCCGCATACTCTCGGTTGCATAAACGACGTTGACGGCGGGGGAGAGAGCCTTGGCATCCTTGCGGCCAGCACCATCGAGATAGGCCGCCGTGCGCTCCACGAGCGCCATGCCGTCCTTGAAGATGTGGTCGAAATGCTCGGATGCGGTGAAATGGTCGGCGAACGAAACGGTCTGGCCCGACCCGGTATTCTGAGCAACGCTACTCACGATATGCACCCACTGACACGACTGTACACGAGACATCTGTCAACCTAGCAGCAACCCTGTTC
>CAZKZT010000530.1:0-2139 GCA_964557265.1 uncultured Hyphomicrobium sp. | reverse complement strand
CCTTGAGCATGAAGTGGCGGTGATTGCCCTTGTCGACCAGGAAGCCCGATGCCGACGAGGTGATCGACTTGCGCTGGACGACCTTGCCGTTGCGGTCGCGGAACTCGGCACCACCCCGATGCAGGACGACCCAGTCGCCTTCCTCGAGGTAGGTGATCTTGTTCGTGAACGGCGCCAGCGCGATCGCATCGGAGCCGAGGTACATCTCGCCCTCGCCATGCCCGACGGCGAGTGGACTGCCTTCGCGCGCACCGATCATCAGGTCGTCGTGGCCGGAGAAGATGATCGCCAGCGCGAACGCGCCCTTGAGGCGCGCCAGCGCCTTGCCCGTCGCTGCCACCGGATCGGCGCCCTTGCGCATCTCCGATGTGATCAGGTGAGCGACGACTTCGGTGTCAGTCTCAGAGGAGAACTCCGCCCCCTCGGCGTGAAGCTCGTCCCGGATCTCGCGGAAATTCTCGATGATACCGTTGTGGACGACCGAAACCTGCCCGGTCATGTGCGGATGCGCATTGCGCTCGTTCGGCGCGCCATGCGTCGCCCAGCGCGTATGACCGATGCCGGCGCGGCCCTTCAGCGGCTCACGGCTGAGACGCTCGGCGAGGTTTTTGAGCTTCCCCTCGGCGCGGCGGCGATCGAGGCTGCCGTTCTCGACGGTCGCGACGCCCGCCGAGTCGTAGCCGCGATACTCGAGGCGCCGCAGCGCGTCGACCAGGTCATCGGCAACCGGCCTGGTCCCGAGAATTCCAACGATGCCACACATTCGGCCATCCCCACGAATCAGTTGGCAAGTGTTGCCTCAGTGCTACGGGCAAGCCGGCCGACCGCTCAATTCACGTTCGATTACGTTGGTTTGCACGCAAAGAGCGCGCCAGTTCAAGACATGGGCGTTGACGCGATTGACGCAAGGTAAACGCGCCTGACCTGCGCGTGCGCCGCCATCGAAATTTAACTATTTCAATAACTTGCTGCGCCGCATGGCAGCCGCCGAAAATAGCCGCGCCCAGCCGCTGTCGCGACCGGGCGCAGTCAGAACGCGCGGCCCTACTCCCGGACGTCGGCGCGGAACGTCTTCGATACGATCTGCCAGCCGCCGTCGAGCTTCAGGAGTTGCAGGTAGTCCGTGAAGTAGCGCGGATGGATCGAGCATTCGAGCTTCACGTGCGCCGTCTCCGGTCCCGCGAAATCGATCGAGACGATGCGGTCGGTCCGTTTCAGCCCCTTGGACTTGGCTGACGGCCGGCTCTTGACCAATTCGAACCACTTCTCGCGCGGCAGGTCGGCGACCTTGCCGTCGTGCATCGAATAGAGATGGCTGCCCTCATGGAAAGCCTGCCCCAGCTTGTTGACGTCGCCTTCGTGCAACCCGTCCAGATAGGTCCAGATCACGGTCTCGACGGCCTTGACATCGCTGCTGCTCATGGTGCGTTCCTCCGTTGATTGCCTTGATCCGAGCGTACTAGCGCGCCCGTTGTCCGAACAGGATCTTCTGGGCTTCCTTGTCCTGCCCGAGGTTGTAGGTGGCCGAGCGCAGCTCGGTACCCACCGCGACACCGCGCGCCACCGCCGGCCGCGCATTCATGCGCTCACGCCACGCCACGAGGTTGGGGAACGCCGCAATGTCCTGGCCCTGGTTCTCCGGCCGACGCATCCACGGGAAGCTCATCATATCCGCGATCGAGTATTCATCGCAGATGTACGCGCGCCCTTCGAGCCGCTTGTCGAGCACGCCATACAGGCGATTGACCTCGTCGGTGTAGCGATTGATGCCGTACTCCACCTTCTCCGGCGCGTAGTTGCGGAAATGGTTGGCCTGCCCCGCCATCGGGCCGAGGCCCGCCATCTGCCAGAACACCCACTCATCGACGGCGACGCGCGCGCGCTCATCCGTCGGATAGAACTTGCCGGTCTTGCGCCCGAGGTAGCTCAGAATCGCACCCGACTCGAACACCGAGATCGGCTTGCCGCCCGGACCATCCGGATCGACGATCGCCGGCATCCGGTTGTTCGGCGCGATCTTCAGGAACTCGGGCTCGAACTGCTCGCCCTTGCCGATGTTGACCGGAATCAGCTTGTAGGGAAGCCCGCACTCCTCGAGCATGATCGTGACTTTGAAGCCGTTCGGCGTCGGCCAGAAAT
>CAZKZT010000529.1:0-2144 GCA_964557265.1 uncultured Hyphomicrobium sp. | reverse complement strand
GGCATCCGCACATCACTGCACGACACCCCGGCGCCCGGAGGCGGCCGGGACGCGAATTCGCTCGGATATCGGGGCGGGCGCGCGACGCAGCAGCATGATGGGCAACTCTTAACTGCCGTTCGGGCGGGTTTCAACTGGGTCTCGGCGGGCCGGCGCGCTCCTGTGACTGTTCGCCCACCGACGGCGATGCCTGCGGCGCGCGCTCCACGAATGCCGGTCACGAACCTGTGATCGCATCGAAACTCTCTCCCGTGCGCATTGAACAATGTTCGCGGTCAATTTAATCCCTAACGTGAACGTGATTCAATGAACCTGCAGCCGGTTTGAGGAGACTTAACCGGCAGTAACCAGGGGAGTGCGTCATGAACTTCAGCGCCATCATCGCCGCCGGTATCATGGGTTTTGCAACGCTTGCCTCGCACAGCGAAGCATTTCAGGCCCGTTTCAACCCCATCGCACGTCAGCAGGTTCAGGCGCCGGCCGGCTCCGCCCTGAACCAGCTGCAGGCCCTGGAGATCGACCGCATTACCTTCACCACGGAGCGCGCGCGGCGCTTCAACACGTTCACGCCGCGCGAGAGCATGGAATTCCGCCGCGGCGACCAGCTCAACATCTATTTCGAGCCGCGCGCGCTCGCGACCCGCTACGAGGGCGGCCGCATCCGCGCGTCGATGACGATCGACGTCGAGATCCGCGACGAGGCCGGCAAGGTGATCGCGGATGAGCCCGGTGCCTGGAAGCTGCCTATCGCTGTCAAGGCGCCGAGCCACCTGCCGCTGTCGCAGCTTTTCGGTGCGGTCTCGACCAACCCGATGAACCTGCCGTCCGGCACCTACACGCTGAAACTGCGCATCCATGACGACTTCGGCGGCATCTCGACCGATCGCCAGGTCCGTATCGTCATGGTCGACGCGCAGGTCACGCGCTAAGCGATGCGCCAGAGCATAAGGGTCAGAGGAAATGCGAGCCGCCGTTGACCTCGATGGTCTGCCCCGTCGTGTATGCCGCGCCCGGCAGGCACAGCATGGAAACGATATGCGCGATCTCTTCCGGCTGGCCATCGCGTCCGACAGGGATGCCGGATGTCGTCGTGCTGCTCGGGCGCGCGCCTGCTGCACCGCTGCGTACCGTATTGATGGCACCGGGGGCGACGACGTTGACTGTGATTCCGTGCGGTCCGAGTTCGGAGGCCAGCGAACGCGCCATGCCGATCATGCCGGCCTTGGCAGCGGAGACGTGTGTCCGGCCGGGCGTCCCCTTCATCATCGAAATGCCGCCGATGTTGACCACGCGGCCCCAACCGCCCTTGATCATGTGCGGTACTGCGTAGCGCGAGCACAGGAACGCGCAGTCGAGGCTGTTGGCCATCACTTCGCGCCACTCGGCGAAGGTCATCTCGACGAGCGGCGTGTTGCGCCGGATCGCAGCATTGTTGACGAGGATGTCGACGCGGCCGAAGCGGTCGATGGCCGCCTGGATCAGGCTCTGGGCGCCGGCCTCGGTCGAGAGGTCGGCCAGATGGCCGATCGCGTTTGCGCCGTCCGCGGTCAGCAGCGCCACCGCTTCGTCGACGCCCGCTTGGTCCTGGCGCGCATGAATAACGACCGAAGCGCCGTGTCCGGCCAGCATCCGCGCGGTCGCGCGGCCGATGTTGCGCGCCGATCCCGTGACGATGGCGACGCGCCCTTCGAGCAATGGCATTCTGCGTTCTCCCCTGACGTTTTTCTGCGATCGGCCCCGCGGCCCCCGCGCCGCCGGTACATTAGCCCGGCGCGCCGCCGCTGCCACGTCCGCTCGTGCGTGGCATCCATGTCGATATTCATTCCGGTTGTTGCCGGGCGTCAGTTGCACCCGTTGCATCGCTGGTGCAACAGTGTTCGGCGTTCGGCTGACCCGCTCGGTCAGATGCTCATGCCACTCGGATCATTCGGCGGGATGTCCCATCGATGAGCAGCAGCGAGAACGATGAGAACGGCCATCGCGGCCCTCAGTCCACGTCAAGCGGGTTCAGCGCCCTGCCGGCCGGCGCACGCTTGGCTGATCGCTACGTCGTCGAAAGCGTGATCGGTGCCGGCGGTTTCGATATCACCTACCGCGCCCGCGATGCGGCGCTCGGCAAACCGTGTGTGCTCAAGGAGCACTTC
>CAZKZT010000528.1:0-2146 GCA_964557265.1 uncultured Hyphomicrobium sp. | reverse complement strand
TAACCTGAGCCATAGACCGTCCTGAATGGCGGCGGGTGTGCGCTCGCGGCTTCAACCTTGCGCCGCAAGCGCTGCACCACAGCGTCCAGATTGCGTGTATCCCCGCGCAGGCTCAAGCGGCTGCGCTCCTGCGGCGTATTCGGCGCGTCCATGAGCGGTTTGAGGAAAGCGATCTCCGTCCCGGTCAGCGATACAGCCACACCATCCGGCGTCACGAGCTGCCAATGAGCCTCATCCAGATCCCACACTGGTGCTGTGGGATCCGCGCTTGAGGAAGGTGACGATCGCAACCGCCGCATGAGATTGCGGCAGCAGGCGTCGATCTCGCGTAGAGAGGCTGTCTTGACGAGGTAGATGTCAGCGCCCACGCTCAGTCCAGCCAGCCTGTGCGCCTCATCGCTGAACGCCGTAAGCATGATGATGCCTACAGCGAGGTCGTACTTTTGTCGCGCAGCCGCAGCAACAGTGAAGCCGCTGCCATCGGGCAGTGAGAGATCGAGAAGTATGATATCGGGTCGCCTTTTGTCGAGGACGCCCAGGCTTTCCTTGCATGATGCGGCTTGATCGACGCGAAAGCCACGAGCGGCGAGATACTCGGCAAGGTCTCCGCGCAGCGCCGGCTCATCCTCGACGACGAGCACATGTGCATCACCCTGCATGGCCCGCTCCACCAAGCTCGATCGAAACGACGGTGCCGCCACCCTCACGCGGCCGGAGTGCGATCGCACCGCCACGCGTGGCCAAGAGCTTGCGGACCGTATACAGGCCAAGCCCGACGCCTGGAATCCCGCCTGTATTCGGCGCGCGATAGAACCTCTCTCCGAGACGCGATTGCCCGCCAGCAGGACCTAGGCCGAGACCGCGATCCTCTACCGTAAGTATGGCACGGCCGTTGCGCTCAGTAAGACACACATCGACAAGGCTCTGCGCGGGTGAATACTTCAGCGCATTATCGACGATGTTGGAGAATATGATGCCAATCATTCTCCTGTCTCCCGTGAAGGGCAGCTGCTCCGGCAGATCGAGTACGAGGCGAGGTGACGACGCCAATTTCCTGATCTCAGCGGCGAGATCGAAGCGCTCGGGCATGTCATGGCGCTCGATCTCCCGGGCTTCAGCGAGGAATTGTTCGACGAGTACGCTCATTCGGGCGACTGCAGCGCGGATCTGATCGACACGCCGCGTCGCTGCCGGATCGGCGCCCCCATCCTGAGTTGCGAGCAATTCGCCCGACCGCGATGCAATGGCAATGGGCGTGCGAAGCTCATGGCTCAGCATGAGAAGCTGAGCACGCTCCTCGTCGATGCGCGCCAGCAGCTCGGCGCGCAGACGAACACCGACCAGAATAGCCGTCATCACACCTTTGACCAGGAACGAGAGCAGATGCGTCAGCATGTAGAGCGAGAGCAGAGGATTGGGATCGAGAAGACTTCTTGACGGAGCAAACCAAGCGCCAACACCCCAAGCCGCGCCAATCAGCGCGATTGTCGTGCTCCATGCGACGGTGACGCGCCGCAAAGCTACAGGCTGCGTCGCATCGCGGAGGAACAGGAGAGCGCATCGCCCGTAGCAGAGCATACTGGCGAAGGCCAGGATGGAAATACGCAGCGTGATATCTTCCGGGCGGAACCAGAGCAAAAGCGGCCATGTTACGGCGACGCCTAGCAGCAGAAGCAACTGCAAGCGACGGGGCGGGGCCTGCCCAAGAAACCGCGCGAAGCCCTCGAGCATGAGTACGCCGCTCAAAGTCAGCAGCACGTTGCCAACCCATAGGCCGATGAACGGATTCAAGGCGGGCGCGAGGACGAGCAACAACAGTCCGGTACCGCGCGCAGCGAACGTCAGTGCGAGAGGAAGCATGCCGGGTATTTGCAGCTGAGCGCGCCACAGCAATAGCCCGCAGAGGCAGAACAAGACGTCAGCCAGGATCGAAACGACAAAGATGGTGGCTGCGTCCAACATGCGCCGCAATGTTCGAGTGCTTCGCGCAAGTTGGCAAGAAGGGCATTTGGTCAGAATTGGTTAGAATTTGCCCGAAATAGCAATAATAGGATCGTATCTGACGTTCATATTGCCGATGATGCGGGGGAATTTTTCAATTATCCCGGCGCCAACTATTTTTTTGCGCCGAAGAATCAGATGAGGC
>CAZKZT010000527.1:0-2152 GCA_964557265.1 uncultured Hyphomicrobium sp. | reverse complement strand
AAGTCCCGTCGCTCGCGCCATTGATTTCAATGGCTTAGCAGAGAACCGATCGCGGTCTGGAGTTTGCTCCCGCGATACTAAAAGCCTTCGGCCGATCTTCGAGATTTTCGCAATGGCTCAGCGGCCACGCAGGCGCAATCGCGCCGCGTCTGGCAAATCGGGCAGCCCCGCCTCGTCGCATTACACCTCTCAGCGGTCGCAGATCCGCCGGTTACGGCTGCCCGCACAATCGTGACGTGGAACATCCGGCGAAGCTCCACCGGCCACGTGCGTCGGCGCGAGACGGACGAACGATCGGAATTGCGAAATTCTCGCCGAAAACGAACGCGCCACGTCCGGCGGATCAGGAAGAAAATGCAACCGACCAAGCCTCAGGCACCGCACTTGGCTGAGCTGAGGCCAGGTGGTAACCCGAGGACGGCGCCAACCTTCGTCACACCAAGCACATCGGGCGGAGAACCGGGCATTGCATAAGAAGCCGACATTGAACGATGACATCGAAGCGATCTGCCGTGCGCATGGTCTGCGCGTGACGGGCCCGCGGCGCATCATCGTCAAGGTCCTGTCGCACGCCACTGATCATCCGGACGTCACCGAATTGCACCGCCGCGTGACGGACATCGATCCAACGATTGCACTGGCGACCGTCTACCGGACCGTCAAGCTCCTCGAGGACAAAGAGATCCTCGAGCGCCACACGTTCGGAGACGGCAGGGCGCGCTATGAGTCTGCCGGAAACGCGCATCATGATCACCTGATCGACGTCGAGACTGGAGCCGTCATCGAATTTCGCTCGGACGAGATCGAGCGCCTGCAGGAAGAGATTGCCCGCAAGCATGGCTACGAGATCGTCAGTCACAGGCTCGAGATCTTCGTCAAGCCGCTCGGAAAGGCGCGCAAAGCCAAGGCCCGCAAGCGATAGCGGCGAGAGCGCGCCCGATCGCCTCCAGCGTCCTCCATCGCGCCGCCGCCTGGCTGCCGCCCGCGTGGTCTTGCGCCAGAACAACGGCATACCGCGTCGGGAGTGACAGAACGGACAGCGGGCATCTAGTATGCCCGCTGTCAAGCTTCGCGCCACGCAGCGCCAATCTCTCAGGAATGCCCCCATGAAGCCCTTCATCGGCGCGGTCGTCCAGACCGCATCCGTCGCCTTCGATCCGGCACGCACGATCGAGAAGCTCGGCGATTTCGCCAGCAAGGCCGCTGCACTCGGCGCGAAACTCGTCGTGTTCCCCGAAGCGTTCGTCGGCGGCTATCCGAAGGGCCTGGATTTCGGCGCGCGCGTGGGATCGCGATCGGCAGCAGGACGCGAGTCGTTCCGCATCTATTACGACGGCGCCATTGAGGTGCCGGGTCCGCACGCCGCCCGCATGGGCGAGATCGCGGCCGCCAATGGCATCTACCTCGTCACGGGCATCATCGAGCGAGATCAAGGCACGCTGTATTGCACGGTGCTGCACCACGCCCCGGATGGCACGATGATCGGCAAGCACCGCAAGCTCATGCCGACGGCCGCCGAGCGCCTCGTCTGGGGCTTCGGCGACGGCTCGACCCTGCCGGCGTTCGACACACCGTACGGCAAGCTCGGCTCCGTCATCTGCTGGGAGAACTACATGCCCATGCTGCGCATGGCGATGTACAGCAAGGGCGTGTCTCTCTATTGCGCACCTACGGCGGACGATCGCGAGACCTGGATCTCGACGATGCGCCACATCGCACTCGAGGGGCGCTGCTTCGTCTTTTCATCGTGCCAGGTCACGCGGCGCAGCGACTACCCGGCCGACTACGCCATCGACGGCAATCCCGCGCCGGACACCATCCTCATGCGTGGCGGCAGCTGTATCGTCGGCCCGCTCGGCCAGATGCTGACAGAGCGTGTGTTCGATCAGGACGCCATTCTCACCGCCGAGATCGATCTTTCTGAGGTCGCGCGCGGGAAATACGATTTCGACGTCACCGGCCACTACGCACGTCCCGACGTGTTTCGCTTGATGGTCAACGAGACCTCGCAAGCCGCAGTCCAGACAAATGCTCCGGCCGTGTTCGGTGTGAAAGGCGATCTCTGAGCGAAAGCGTGAAGCCTCGACAGTCGCGCGCAGCCCTCGACGACAAGCTCACGCCCGCGAGCCAGGAGACCTACCGCCGGATTGAC
>CAZKZT010000526.1:0-2158 GCA_964557265.1 uncultured Hyphomicrobium sp. | reverse complement strand
TATCGAGGCCGATGAAGTCGGCGAGTTCGAGCGGGCCCATCGGATGGTTGGCGCCGAGCCGCATCGCCTTGTCGATCGCTTCGACGCCACCGACACCCTCATAGAGCGTGTAAACGGCCTCGTTGATCATCGGCAGCAAAATGCGGTTGACGATGAAGGCCGGAAAATCCTCCGACACCGCGATCGTCTTGCCGAGGCTTTCGACGAACTGCTTGGTGCGGGTGAACGTCTCGTCTTCAGTGGCAATGCCGCGGATCAGCTCGACGAGCTGCATCACCGGCACCGGGTTCATGAAGTGCATCCCGATGAAACGCTCGGGACGATCGGTCGAGGCACCGAGGCGCGTAATCGAGATCGACGAGGTGTTGCTCGCCAACATGGCGTCCTTCTTGAGATGAGGACACAGCTCGGTGAAGATCTTGCGCTTGATGCTCTCGTCTTCGGTTGCCGCCTCGACGACGAGGTCGGCATCTCCGAGGTCAGCGAAACTCGGCGCGAAACCGATCCGCTTCAGCGCCGCCTTCATGTCACCCTCGGCAATGAGGCCGCGGGTGACCTGACGCGTCATGTTGCGCTCGATCGAGCCGAGCGCCTTTTCGAGGGCTTCCTTCTTGAGATCGTTGAGCACGACATTGTAGCCCGCGAGGGCCACGACGTGGGCGATCCCGTTGCCCATCTGGCCGGCGCCGATGATGCCGACCTTCTTGACGAAGGTCACGGGCGGCGCGGCGCTGGTCTTCTTGACTTTCACTGCAGTGTCCATTTCGCCCGTTCCTTCAGGGTGTCGTGATCAGCGGCCGATTTTGGCGAGCTCGGCTTCGAGCTCGGGCAGAACCTGGAACAGGTCGCCCACAAGGCCGTAGTCGGCGACCTGGAAGATCGGTGCCTCGGCGTCCTTGTTGATCGCCACGATGATCTTGCTGTCCTTCATGCCGGCGAGATGCTGGATCGCACCGGAAATGCCGACGGCGATGTAGAGCTCAGGCGCGACGACCTTGCCGGTCTGGCCGACCTGGAAGTCGTTCGGCACGAAGCCCGCATCGACGGCCGCGCGCGAAGCACCCATCGCGGCGCCGAGCTTGTCGGCGACCGGCTCGATGTACTTCGTGAAGTTCTCGCCCGACTGCATGCCGCGGCCACCCGAGATGACGATGCGTGCCGAGGTGAGCTCGGGGCGGTCGGACTTCGAGAGCTCCGCCTTGTCGAAGGTCGAGATGCCGGCGGCGGCGGGCGCGCTGATCGTCTCGATCGGCGCCGAGCCACCGGAACCGACGGCCTGGAACGATGCCGTGCGGACGGTGATGACCTTCTTCGGATCGGCCGACTGCACCGTCTGGATGGCGTTGCCGGCGTAGATCGGGCGCTCGAACGTGTCGGGCGAGACGACCTTGGTGATCTCGGAAATCTGCGCGACGTCGAGCGTGGCGGCAACGCGCGGCAGCACGTTCTTGCCCGATGCCGTCGCCGGCGCGACGATCGCATCGTAGCCCGGTGCGAGGCCGATGATCAGCGGCGCCAGTTCTTCGGCGAGCTGGTTGGCGAGCTGCGGCGCATCGGCGACGAGCACCTTCGCGGCGCCGTCGAGCTTCGAGGCGGCTTCAGCCGCAGCGCCGACGCCGGCACCCGCGACGAGGATATGCACGTCGCCACCGATGGCCTTGGCTGCGGCGAGCGCCTTCGCGGTCGACGCGCCGAGCGATGCGTTGTTGTGGTCTGCTACGAGTAGAACGGCCATCAGAGTACCCCCGCCTCATCTTTGAGCTTGGCGACCAGCTCGGCCGCGCTTCCGACCTTGACGCCAGCCTTGCGGCCGGGCGGTTCGGTGGTCTTGAGCACCTTGAGGCGCGGCGCGACGTCGACGCCGAAATCGGCGGGCTTCTTGACGTCGAGCGGCTTCTTCTTCGCTTTCATGATGTTCGGCAGCGACGCATAGCGCGGCTCGTTGAGGCGCAGGTCGGTGGTGACGATCGCCGGCGTGTTCAGCTTGATCGTCTCGAGGCCGCCGTCGACTTCGCGGGTGACGATTGCGGCGCCGCCGTCGAGCACAAGCTTCGAGGCGAACGTGCCCTGCGGCCAGCCGAGCAGGGCGGCGAGCATCTGGCCGGTCTGGTTGCTGTCGTCGTCGATCGCCTGCTTGCCGAGAATGACAAGGCCGGGC
>CAZKZT010000525.1:0-2175 GCA_964557265.1 uncultured Hyphomicrobium sp. | reverse complement strand
TATGACCACTATCTCTACCGAGACGCTCGCCTACCTCGAGACGGTCGACACGCCGACTATCTGCAACGCACTCGAGATCGTCGCGCCGGAGCGCCGCCTGCACGGCTACACCGTGAAGCCCTTCGTGTGCCCGTTCCCCGATGTCGTCGCCGTCGTTGGTTACGCGCGCACCGGCTGCGTTCGCGCGACCCATCAGAACGAGCTCAAAGGCGAGTCCGCGCGCAACCAGCGCATCGGCTACTACGAGTACATCGCCTCTGGGAATGAGCCGAAGTTCACGGTGCTGCAGGACCTCGACGGCGCCGAGGTCGGCTACGGCGCGTTCTGGGGCGAGGTGCAGAGCACGGTCCACAAGGGTCTCGGCTCGGTTGGCGTCATCACGGACGGCTGCATCCGCGACATTCCGCAGTGGGCGCCGGGCTTCTTCGCGCTTGCGGGCTCCCTCGCGCCGAGCCATGCCTGGACCCATCTCCATGACTTCGGCAAGGAAGTCCGCGTCCACGGCATGGTCGTGAAGCACGGCGATCTGATTCACGCCGACCGCCACGGCGCCGTGATCATCCCGCACGATGTTGCCGACAAGATCAAAGGCGCGTGTGACCTGCTGACCCGCAAGGAAGCCGTGATTCTCGATCAGGCGCGCCAGCCGGGCTTCAACATCGAGGTCCTCAAGGCCGCGCTGATGAAGCAGGAAGAGATTCACTGAGCGGATCGATCTCCTGAGCGATGGCGGCTGCATGGCTGCCATCGCTCAATTCCGATTGAGTCACCAAGCGATTCCCGCGACAAACAAATCCACTTTAGAATGAAAGCAGCAATTGCCCTGGTTGCTGCACCGCGTTACAAGCCGAGCTGGCGACGGCGCCCCGCCGCCGCAGCCGTGCGTCCCGGCCCCGCTGGACCGTCGAACGCACGCTTTGTCAGAGGCATAGGGTCCATTGTCCGGTTCCGGCCACGACCGGCCGCGAGGCGGACTTAACGAACGAGAGCTGAACCAGAATGGCCAGCGCCAAGCCGTCCGCCGGGCCCGCCCGCCCGATCTCACCGCACCTGCAGATCTACAGCCCGCTCATCAACATGATGAGTTCGATCATTCACCGTATCACCGGTGTGGCGCTGTACTTCGGCACGTTGCTGCTCGCGTGGTGGCTGGTCGCCGCGGCTGCGGGGCCGGAGGCCTTCGCGACCGTAAGCTGGGTGTTCAACAGCTGGTTCGGGCTGCTGATCCTGTTCGGCTACACCTGGGCGCTGTTTCAGCACATGCTCGGCGGCGTGCGTCACTTCATCTGGGACACCGGCCGCGGCTTCGACCTCGCCACCGTCGATCGGCTGTGCGTGATGACCGCTGTCGGCTCGGTTGTACTCACGGTCCTCGTGTGGGCCGCCATTCTGCTCTCGTGAGGGGTTAAGCCATGTCCACCACGCTCCGCCCCACGCCATCGCCCAACCACGCGCAGATCCGCACGCCGCTCGCCCGCGTGCGCGGCCTTGGCTCGGCCAAGGAAGGCACCGATCATTTCTGGCGCCAGCGCGTGACTGCGGTCGCCAACATGATCCTGGTCACCATCGCCGTTTTCATCGTGCTGCGGCTGGTTGGCACCAGCTACGCCGAGGCGCGCGACGTGCTCGCGAGCCCGTTCGTCACGGTCGCTCTCGGGATGCTGATCGTCTCGGGCGTCATCCACATGCGCCTCGGCATGCAGGTCGTGATCGAGGACTACGTCCATTCCGAGGGCCTGAAAGTCGTGGCCCTGTTGCTCAATACGTTCTTCGCCATCGCGATCGGCGCAACGTCGATCCTCGCAGTCCTGAAGCTGAGCTTCGGGGGTTAAGGAACAGCCATGAACGCGCAAGCGAACGGTGTCGCCAAGCCTGCAGTGAACGGCAAGGCCTACCCCTTCATCGACCATTCCTATGATGTCGTCGTCGTCGGTGCCGGCGGCGCGGGTCTGCGCGCGACGCTCGGCTGTGCCGAAGCGGGCCTCAAGACCGCCTGCATCACCAAGGTGTTCCCGACCCGCTCGCACACCG
Source organism: uncultured Hyphomicrobium sp. (assembly GCA_964557265.1). Classification (GTDB taxonomy): domain Bacteria; phylum Pseudomonadota; class Alphaproteobacteria; order Rhizobiales; family Hyphomicrobiaceae. Next base: position 144 of record CAZKZT010000525.1, on the reverse strand, counting down.
TTGCGGCGCAGGGTGGCGTCGCTGCCTCACTCGGCAATATGGGCAAGGACGACTGGCGCTGGCATATGTACGACACCGTCAAGGGGTCGGACTGGCTCGGCGATCAGGATGCGATCGAATACCTCTGCCGCAGCGCCCCGCAGG
>CAZKZT010000524.1:0-2194 GCA_964557265.1 uncultured Hyphomicrobium sp. | reverse complement strand
GAACGCCTCGCCGGCGGTCCGCTCGTCGCCCGCCGCGCGCATCGTGAAAGTCATAGCGCTGTGCAGGTTCCGCATCAGCGCGTGCATCGTCGCGAGGCGGTCGCCACCTTGGCCGGCGGACGTCTGACGCGCGAAGCGGCGCAAGGCGGAGGTTGCGCGTGTCAGTGCGGTTTCGCGCAGGAACAGGCCGACCGGTTGCCGTTCGACGCCGCCGCTCAGGCGGCCATGGGTGTCGCGGGTGGCGACTTCGCCATCGATGGTGATCGTGAAGTGGTCGACCGGCCCGTGCACGAACACCAGATGTGTGATGTTGCCGTAGGCATCCTCGCTGCGCTCCAGGCGGGCATCGGCATCGACGGCAACGCGCCAGCGCCGGATGAACTGGCCGTCGTGCGGACGTGGCGTCATGCGCAGGAGGTGAAGCGCGCTCGCGGCCGGTTCCGAAAATCGGTGTGTCGTCTCGTGCCGGATCTTGATGCGCATGGCGGTCGGCATCAGCGCCTACGACAGATACTGTTGAGTGATGGCGCTGCCCAAGCGGTTGTTGTCCTCGATGAAGCTCTCGAGGAATTCGTGCAGGCCGGACTGGAAGATCTGCTCCATGTTGGCGTTCTGCAGCCGCGCTGTCGTGGAACGGGCAATGTGCTGGGCCGGTCCCTGGCGACCGTAGGCCTCCGCGATCCGGTCGAGGAAATCATTGAGCTCCATGTAGCAGGAGATCAGCGACCGCGGTTGCTCGGGGCGCAGGATGAGGAAGTCCGCGACCAGCCACGGCTTGACGTTCTCGCGGTAGACCCAGTGATAGGAGGTCAGCGCGTTGACGCTTCGCAGGATCGACGACCACTGGAAGTAATCGAGGCCGCCGCCGACCGGCTCCTGATCCGGAAGCAACAGGTGGTATTTGACGTCCAGGAGCCGCGCCATGCTGTCGGCGCGTTCGATGAAGGTGCCGAGCCGCTGGAACCAGTACTGATCCGACCGCAGCATCGTGCGGTAGGCGGCACCGTCGAAGCGCAGCGACATCTGCTGGACCCGCTGGAGGAACTGCGTCAGTGCCGATTGCGAGATGCCGTCGAACTCGATGCCGCGCATCTCGTTCCAGGAGTCGTTCAGGATCTCCCACATCTCCGACGTGATGGCGGTGCGGACCGCGCGCGCATTGGACCGGGCGGTTTCGATGCAAGCCTTGATCGACGACGGATTGGCGGGGCTGTCGACGATGTAGCGGATCACGTTGTCGCGCGTGGCGCCGGCCGGGAACAGGGCCTCGAATTCGGCTTCGCAGGCCGCAGTCGCGATCGCCGATTCCCATTCATTGGAGGCGCCAGCATAGGTCGAAGGCAGCGCGGCGAGCCGTTGAGCGACGTGAAGGATGCGCGCCAGGTTCTCGGCCCGCTCGGTGTACCGCGAAAGCCAGTAGAGATTATCTGCCATTCTGGAAAGCATTTAGCGTCTCAATTCCCGAACTCAGCCTTCGACCACCCAGGTGTCCTTTGTGCCTCCGCCTTGCGAAGAGTTCACGACCAGCGAGCCCTCCTTCAAGGCGACGCGGGTGAGGCCGCCGGGCACGCAGCGCACGCCTTCGGTCCCGCACAGCACGTAGGGACGCAAGTCGACGTGGCGCGGCGCCAGACCCGATTCGACGAAGCAGGGGACGGTAGAGAGCGCGAGGGTCGGCTGGGCGATGAAATCCTCGGGGTGGGCTTTGAGCTTGGCCGCGAAGGCGTCGCGCTCGGCTTTGGTTGCGTGCGGGCCGACCAGCATCCCGTAGCCGCCGGAGCCGTTGACCTCCTTGACGACCAGCTCATGCAACCGTGAAAGCACGTAGCGAAGCGCCTCGGGCTCGCGGCAGCGGTGGGTCGGCACATTCGAGAGCAGCGGTTTCTCGCCGAGATAGAACTCGATGATCTCGGGCATGTAGCTGTAGATGGCCTTGTCGTCGCCAACGCCCGTGCCGATTGCGTTCGAGATGGTCACGTTCCCGGCTTTGTAGGCCGAGACGAGGCCCGGCACGCCGAGCATCGAGGTCGGATTGAAGGCGATCGGATCGAGGAAGTCGTCGTCGATGCGGCGGTAGATCACGTCGACGCGGCGCGGTCCTTCGGTGGTGCGCATATAGACGATGTTGTCCCGCACCAGGAGATCGCGGCCCTCGACCAGCTCGACGCCCATTTTGTCGGCCAGGAACGAATGC
>CAZKZT010000523.1:0-2195 GCA_964557265.1 uncultured Hyphomicrobium sp. | reverse complement strand
GGATCGATGGGCGGCATGCAGGTGCTCGAATGGGCAGCCCATTGCGGTGACCGCGTGCATTGCGCGATCCCGATCGCCACCGCCGCCTGGCATTCCGCACAGAACATCGCGTTCCACGAAGTCGGCCGCCAGGCCGTGATGGCTGATCCCGAATGGTTGGATGGCCGCTACCTCTTCCACGAACGCGTCCCCCGCCGCGGCCTTGCCGTCGCGCGCATGGCGGCGCACATCACCTATCTTTCGGAATCCGCGCTGCACGCCAAGTTCGGACGCAACCTGCAGGACCGCGACGCCCGCACGTTCTCATTCAGCGCCGACTTCCAGGTCGAAAGCTATCTGCGCCATCAGGGCTCGACGTTCGTCGATCGCTTCGACGCCAACAGCTATCTCTACATCACCCGAGCGATGGACTACTTCGATCTCGCAGCCGAATTCGACGGCGTGCTCGCCAACGCCTTCCGCGGCACGAAAACGCGCTTCTGCGTCGTCTCCTTTACGAGCGACTGGCTCTACCCGACGCACGAGAACCGCAAGATCGTACAGGCGCTCAACGCGGTCGCGGCCAACGTCAGTTTCGTCGAAATCGAGAGCGACAAGGGCCACGACGCTTTCCTTCTGGAGGAGCCGATCTTCTTCCAGACCGTCGCCGGCTTCATCAACTCCGCCGCCAAGCGCCACAGCATCCCCCCAGCCAGGAGTACCGCTTGATGCTCGCGCGCCCTGGACACGACGGTACTGCGACGCACCGCGTCGACCATCTGTTGATCGCCGACCTCGTCCGACCCAACGCACGCGTGCTCGACGTCGGCTGCGGTGACGGCGCTTTGCTCCAGCTTCTCACCGACAGCCGCGACGTCGATGGCCGCGGCGTCGAAATTTCGCGTGATCGCGTCAACGCCTGTGTGGCGCGCGGCCTCTCGGTGATCCAGGGCGACGCCGACCAGGACCTCGACGCCTACCCCGACGACGCCTTCGACTATGCGATCCTGTCGCTGACCATCCAGGCAACGCGCAATCCCAAGAACGTACTGACCAACCTTCTCCGCATCAGCCGGCGCGCGATCGTCTCGTTCCCAAACTTCGGCCACTGGAAAGTGCGCGCCAAGTTGCTCGCCACCGGCCGGATGCCGGTCACCGAGCACCTGCCCGACACCTGGTACGACACGCCGAATGCGCACCTCTGCACGATCAAGGATTTCGCCGATCTCTGCCGCGTGGTCGATGCGAAGGTCGAGCGCGCAGTCGCATTCAACACATCCGGCCAGCAGCTCGGCACCTGGGTGCGCTTGCCGCTGACCATTCACAATCTGCTCGGCGAAAAGGCTGTGTTTCTACTGTCGCGACGCGCGCCCGGCGAGAAATAGCACCGCGGCCGGCGCCGCCAGTCGTCACCAACGGGTAAACGGATCGGCCGGGGCCGCCCGAATGCTTACCGGACGTTAACGACTACTGCGCGCGGCAACGGCCAAATGCGCCCCGGATCGCGATTTTCGCGGTAAACGCCTTGACAATTCGGGCTCACGCGGGGATACCAGCGACGGTCGCTAGCACTCTTGATTTTCGAGTGCTAACAGCCCCCGCCGCACCCCGCGGCTCTGAAAAACATCAGCAATTCCAACGGAGCACGCCCTCCATGAAGTTCCGCCCCCTCCACGACCGCGTGGTCGTCCGCCGCACCGAAAGCGAGACCAAGACCGCCGGCGGCATCATCATTCCCGACACCGCTGCCGAGAAGCCCCAGCAGGGTGAGATCGTCGCAGCCGGCCCCGGCGCCCGCGACGAAAGCGGCAAGCTGGTCCCCCTCGACGTGAAGAAGGGCGACAAGGTGCTGTTCGGCAAGTGGTCCGGCACCGAGGTCAAGATCGACGGCAAGGATCTCCTGATCATGAAGGAGAGCGACATCATGGGCGTGCTCGACAAGTAATCGAGCCTTCGCGCCAAACGCGCCCTTCCGCGTTTCCAGTTTCCTCCTACACCACCAGGAACCCTGCACATGGCAGCCAAAGACGTAAAGTTTGCCGCCGATGCCCGTGATCGCATGATGCGCGGCGTCGACATCCTCGCCAACGCTGTGAAGGTGACGCTCGGCCCGAAGGGTCGCAACGTCATCATCGACAAGTCGTTCGGCGCCCCGCGCACGACCAAGGACGGCGTCACCGTCGCCAAGGAGATCGAGCTCGAGGACAAGTTCGAGA
>CAZKZT010000522.1:0-2198 GCA_964557265.1 uncultured Hyphomicrobium sp. | reverse complement strand
GAACAGCGCTTCATGTTCAACTACGACCCGCGCGGCGAGCGCGCGACGCGCGATCTCGTCTCGCAGTCGATGTATCGCGAGATGCAGGCCGGGCGCACGACCCCGAATGGCGGCCTCTATATCGCGATGGGTCATCTCGGCCGCGAGAAGGTGGCGAAGCAGTTCAAGGGCATGGTCGAGCGCTGCGCCGATTGCGGCTTCGATCTCGCGGGCGGCCTCGTCGAGGTCGTGCCGACGGCGCATTATCTGATGGGCGGCATCATCTGCGATGTGACGACGGCGACCGAGTTGCCGGGCCTGTTCGTTGCGGGCGAGGACGCGGGCGGCATCCACGGCGCCAATCGCCTCGGCGGCAACGGCGTCGCCAACTCGACCGTGTTCGGCGGCATCGCGGGCGACCTGGTGCCGGGATGGATCGCCAAGAACCCTGGCCACCGTCCGCCCGACGAAGCGCTGATCCAGGCCGAGATGGAACGCGCTCTGCACCCGTTCACGAAGCCGCGCGGCGACCTCAACGCCATTCGCGAGACGCTGCTCAACATGATGTGGGATGACGTCGGCATCATCCGTGATGCCGCGAGCCTCGAGCGCGGTCTCGATCGCCTCGAAACGCTGGAAGCGGACCTGCTCGCGTCGGGCATCGCCGATCGCAACCGCGGTTTCAATCTCACGTGGCACGACTGGCTCAATCTCAGGAGCCAGATCGAGGTCTCGAAGGTGATCGCACTCGCCGCGACCATGCGCGAGAACAGCCGCGGCGCGCATTACCGCGATGACTTCAAGGAGCCGGGCGATCTGGAGACGTCGGCCTACACCGTCGTGCGCCAGAAGGGCGGCCAGCTCAACGTCACCAACGAGCCGGTCGAGTTCACGATCGTGAAGCCGGGCGAGACGCTGCTGAAGGAGCCGCAGGCGGCGGAGTAAGCAGTCGTGCCCCGTTTGAATCACCGCTTCTGATCCGTGAGAGACATTGGTGGCTCGACGCCGCCGTTCATCGGTCTTATCAGGACGTAGCAAGACCAACGGCCGTCGTCCGCTGTTGAGGTATTTGCGAAAAGCTCGACGCGTGCGTAGAAGTCGCCCACATTGACGGGATAGCGAATGACGATTTCAAGCGATGATGAGCTCGACAGGCTCAAGGACATCGGCCGCATTGTCGCCAACACGCTGGCCGCGATGAGAATGGCCATCGAACCAGGAATGACTACGAGCGAGCTAGATAAGCTTGGCCGAGAGCTTCTGGAAAGATCAGGAGCCACGCCCGCTCCCGAGCTATGCTACGGTTTTCCAGGTGCGACTTGCATCAGTGTCAACGAAGAGATTGCTCACGGCATTCCGGGGAGCCGTCGGATTGCTGCCGGTGACCTTGTCAATATTGACGTGTCCGCGCAAAAGAACGGTGTTTTTGCCGACACAGGCGCATCCTTCGCCGTGCCGCCAGTCTCCAAGGCGATCGAGCGGCTTTGTCGTGATGGGCGACGCGCTATGTGGACTGGCATCAGACAGGTTAAGGCGAACAAGCCGCTCGGTGACATCGGAAAGGCGATCGGCGCATTCGCTCGCCGAAATCGCTACACTCTCGTTCAAAATCTTGCCAGCCACGGCGTCGGGCATTCATTGCACGAAGAGCCGACGGAGATCGCAACCTGGCCGGTTCAATCCGAGCGGCGGATCATGAATGAAGGCCTCGTTTTCACCGTGGAGCCGTTTCTTTCGCTGGGTGCCGAGTGGGCGGAGGATCGCGGCGAGGCTGGAGATGCCTGGACGCTCTTAAGCAGCCCCAGAGCGCCGACCGTGCAATACGAGCACACCGTCGTCGCAACGCGTAACGGACCTCTCGTCGTGACCTTACCCGGTTAGCTGTCACTGAACGTCCGCAACTGGCCCGAAGCCGAAGCTCAAACTGAGACACTACCGAATAAGCGCAACGCCTCCACATTGCCGTGCAACGCGTCTACCCTCAGCGCCATCGCCAACGAGAAACCGTGGAGGACGCCATGACCGAGAGCAAGCCACTCGCGTTCGTCAACGTGCTGATCTACGGCCTGCTTGCTGCCCGCGCTGGCGCCATGGCCCGCAACCCGCGCGCGGTCAGCGTATTCAACAAGGTCGGCGGGAGCTTGTTGATCAGTGCGGGCGTGGCCGCGGCGACAGTAGCCGAAGGCGTTGCGGACCGCGGAGATTAGACTCCCGCCATC
>CAZKZT010000521.1:0-2202 GCA_964557265.1 uncultured Hyphomicrobium sp. | reverse complement strand
GCCGGGCGATCTCGAGCGGCAGATCGCAGCCTTCGTCGATCATTACAACCACCGCCGCTACCACGAAAGCCTCGGCAATCTCACCCCCGCCGACGTCTACTTCGGGCGCGCCGACATCATCATGCTGGAAAGGAAAAGGATCAAACGCGAAACCATCAGACAACGACGCTCGCTTCACCGAGAAGCGGCCGCCTAAAATGATAACCCTGATGGGCCAGAGCCTCCGTTAACTCAAACCGCCAATTGTCCCAAAATCCCTGACGACGGACACACGCGGTCGGCCAACAAGGGAGGGAGTTCCTGGTTCAAATCGACGCGAAGCGAGACGCGCTGACTCTCCAGGTCTCCGCGTACAAGTGCCAGAACCTCCGGAATGAGATCGTGAATGCGCACCTGGGTCAGGTCACGTGGGTCTTTCCTGAACATGGCGCGGATACCCGCAATAATCTCGCTGGCACGATGACCATCATCGATAATGTGCTTCAGCACGCTACGCAGCTCATCGAGATCGGAGTTTGGCTTGGCGAGCAATCGCAAGCCGATTCCGCCGTTCGTGACGAGCGCCGATAGCGGCTGGTTGATTTCGTGCGCAATGGAGGCCGCCATCGCTCCGACCGTCGTCTGCCTGCTGACGCGGTCGAGCTCTCTTTGCATGCCTCGCAATGCATGCTCGAGGCGCTCAGCTTCGTGTTCTGCCTGTTTACGTGCTGTGATGTCTCTGAAGGTTCCGCTCACACGGACGGGTTCGCCGCTCTTGTCGAACTCGATGTTGGTCGTGGCGAGGTACCAGTGGATATCCGAGTTCGGACGAACGACACGGAACTCGCACAGCCCCGCCGTGCCCGTTGCCGGTCCAGTTGCGCGCATCGCCGCGATGGGTATTGCACGGTCATCCGGATGAACAACGCCGAGGAACGATTCCGGCGCAAGCGATGAAGCTGTGTCGAGCCGGAACATGAACCGGCAATATTCAGTGGCCCACACTTGCCCGGTCGGGATGTCGTATTGCCAGAGGCCCGTTTCCGTAGAAGCCGCCGAAAACTTCATCCGCTGCTCGCTCAGCTCGAGCTCAGCCTCGGCGCGTTTTCTTTTGAGCACCTGCAAGGACAATCCGACCAGACAGGCAACCAGCACGGCGAATACGCAGCCGGCAATGATCACGAGATCTCTATATTGCTCCCAAAGTGTCGGCTGCCTGAACATGATCTGAGTGCCGGCGGGCAGGCTGCTTTGGGACAGCCCCCATCGCTGCAACTCGCGGGCATCCACAACGAAGTTGTGGGGGGTGCTCACTGGAGGAGAAAGCTCTGTCGCGCCTTTTCGTTCGATCACTTCGAGTACCAACTTGGCAGTAGCGGCACCGGTTGCCTCGAACGTGTTCATGTATCCACCCACGATTCCGGTATCCAGAAACGTGTCGATCGGCGCGTAGCTGGGAGCGTTGGAAGACCGCGCAACCGCACCAGCCGCCAGGGCGGGGATGCGGCTCACGCCATCGCCGTCCTTGAATATCGGCAGGGTCAGTACGATGGTATCGCGTGGCAGGCGCGCCACCTCTTCCAGCAGCGCATCGAAAGGCAGGCCGATCAAGTTGCGGACCTTGTAGGACGCGAGCTGTGCTGCGAGCTGCTTACGCGCCTCATCTTCCCAAACCGATATCGAAGCCCCCGATACAATGGCGACTTCGCGGGCTTCCGGTTGCAGGCGCGCGGCGAGATCAAGTGTCTTGGACCAATTGAATTCGCTGAAGACCCCCGTGACATTGCTCATTGAAGCCAAAATGGCGGGTGTCGCGCCAGCCCAATAGCAAACGATGATCGGGACGGTTGGCGCGATAGTTTCGCGGTGTCTCAGGAGATAATCGAGCGCGACGCGGCCGAGCGCGATGATGACGTCAGGCTGCTTTTCCGCGTACTTTTCCGACAGCAGTCGAGCCATGCGCTCTTCATGAGCTTTCTCCGGGAATCGGCTGAGGTCGAGAGTGTCGTAATAAATCTCAGCATTCTTCAGCGAAGACTCGGCCAATCCTTGTCGGATGGCGGTCGTTGCGCGCACGGCCGCAGGCATCGTGTCGTCCCACGCGTTGATAATGAGTATCCGCGCGGGGCTTTCGGCGGTTGCGGGGAAGCAGAACGGCAAAAGGAGACTGAAGAGAGTGGCCGCAAGCAGGCTCCACAAGTATGCGCTGGAACCCCTGCGTCG
>CAZKZT010000520.1:0-2203 GCA_964557265.1 uncultured Hyphomicrobium sp. | reverse complement strand
CCGCGCGACGTGATGACGCTCGCGCGGCTTGCCCTGGTAATTGAGAAGGATGTACGGATGCGCCGACGGCGTCGTCGGATGCGAGAAGGCACCGGACGCCTTGCCCTCGCGCACCGGCGCGTCGATCCAACCCTTGGTGAAGAACGGCTGCGCGATCTTGGCCATGTCCGGCGCAAAGCCAGCGTAGGCATCCATCACGATGCGCTCGGCGTCCTTCCAGGCGTAGACGTGCTCGGGCTTTTCGGGAAGCGGCGCGTTGCGATCCCAGTGCGCGAGCTTGTCCATGCCGAGCCAGCGGGCCTTCATCGCGTAGTAGCGATGCGCCGTGCGCGGGTAGGCATCGCGCACCGCTGCGACCAGCGCGTCGACCACTTCCTTCTCGACACGGTTCGAGAGATGGCGGCCGTCGGCGACATCCTTGAAGCCGCGCCAGCGATCGGAAATCTCCTTGTCCTTGGCGAGCGTGTTAGTGATCAGCGTGAACAGACGGATGTTCGACTGGAACACCTTGGCCAGCGCTTCCGCCGCCGCCTGACGCTTCTTCGGGTCGGAATGCATCATGAAGTTGAGCGTCGGCTCCAGGCTCAGCGGCTTCGGCTCGCCCGCGACCTCGAAACGGAGCGACGTCATCGTTTCATTGAACAGCCGGTCCCAGGCCGAGCGCGACGTCGCCGCCTTCTCGACGAACAGCGTCTCCAGCTTCTCGTCGAGCTGGTAGGGCTTTTCCTTCCGCAGATCCGCGAACCACGGCTTGTAGCGCACGAGATCGGGGTGCTCGAGCGCCTTGGCCAGCGCCGCATCGTCGATCTGATTGAGCTCGAGCTCGAAGAACACGAGATCGGTCGAGAGCGCCGTCAGTTTCGATTGCGTGTCACCGAAGAACTTGGCGCGCGCCGTGTCCGACGTGTCGGCGTAGTAGAGAAGTCCGGAGAACGACGCGATGCGGCCGACCACATCCTGCAGCGCCTCGTACGCCTTCACCGCAACGGCAAGTGCCGCGCCGTCAGTCGCGAGACCGGCAAGCTTGCCCTGATAGGTCTCGCGGATGCGCCGCGCCTCGTCGGCGGACCATTTGAAATCGCGCGCGATCTCGGGCGAGTCCGGGCCGGGATAGAGATCACCGAGATTCCATTCGGGCATCGGGCCGAGGGCCGCATCAGCACCTGCATCGGAGGATGCCATGTAAGCGGCGGCGGTCAGAGTCATACGTGCATTCTCCCGCATCTGATTCCGTGTTTCCCGATCACAATGGTGGGTCAGCGGAAGGCTGGCAAGCAACGGACGGTTAACAATCGTTTCCCGCCGTGTTTCAAACTGTTAGGTGGCGCAATCGAGACCTCCGCACGCTTCAGGCGAAAAAAATCCAAAAGCGATCGTATCGAAACGATCCATTTACCCCGGTCGGGCACTCTCGGCCCGTGAGTAAGTCTCACGTGACGATCTGTCCGAAACTGGGGCGTACCCCAGCCGTCACGCGAAAGGCTTACGTGTCCTTTTCTGTTGCGTGAGTGAAGCCGCCATGTCCAAGCGCGTCCTCGTCGTCGACGACGATCCAGCCCAGCGCCGCATCCTCGAAGAAATGATCAAGCGGTTGGGCTACGACGCCCGCACCGCGCAGGGCGGCGAGCATGCCCTCCAGATCCTCGAAGGCCCCGAAGGTCCCTCGATCTCCCTCGTTCTGCTCGATCTCGTGATGCCCGGTACCGACGGCATGACCGTCCTGCAGCGGCTCGGCACCAAGGCCGGCACGCCGCCCATCATCGTGCAGACCGCCAATGGTTCGATCGAGGCCGCCATCAACGCGATGCGGGCCGGCGCCGCCGACTTCGTCATCAAACCCGCCAGCCAGGAGCGGCTCGACGTCTCGATCAAGAGCGCGCTCAAGATCGAGGCCCTACAGGGCGAGATCACGCGCATCAAGAAGAAGGTCGAAGGCACGCTCACCTTTGCCGATCTCGTCATGCGCGGCGACGTCATGCACAAGGTCGTCGCGCTCGGCCGACGCGCCGCCGCCTCCAACATCCCGGTCCTCATCGAAGGCGAGTCCGGCGTCGGCAAGGAGCTGATCGCACGCGCCATCCAGGGCGAGAGCGAGCGCGCCGGCCGCCCGTTCGTCACCGTCAACTGCGGCGCCATCCCTGAGAATCTCGTCGAAAGCATCCTGTTCGGCCACGAGAAGGGCTCGTTCACCGGCGCCGTCGAC
>CAZKZT010000519.1:0-2204 GCA_964557265.1 uncultured Hyphomicrobium sp. | reverse complement strand
CTGCCGCGAGGCCGAGTGCCGTCACCCAGAATGGCAGGCCGAGCATCTGGTCGAACGCGACCTTGTCCCCCTTGTCGGGGAGCAGCGCGGCGAGCGGATCGTAGAAGTAGCCATAAGCCATTGCACCGAAGATGCCGCCGAGGACGACGAACCATGCGTCGCGATACCCGGCGCCGATCTGCGCCATCGACGTGCCTGGGCAGGCTCCTGCGAGCGCGATGCCGGCGCCGAGGATCAGCCCACCGATGAGGTCGGCGCGGAACAGCAACGGCTTCAGATGCATCTTCACGCCGAATGCGCCATGGAGCACCGCGAGCACGATCAGGCCGGTGATGACGGCAGACAGGAAGATCTTGAGCATCAGGAAATTCCTGAGCTGCATCTGGCCGACGATGACGCCGGGCTCGAACACGCGCGACTTCTCCAGAGCAAAGCCGAAAACGATACCGGTCGCGAGACCGATCAGGACTGCGGTGAAAACCGACATGGGAGGCTCCTTGCCGTGAAAGGATCAGGCGCGCTTCATCAGCAGCGCGGTGAGGATGCCGCCGGCGAACATCGCGGCGACGGCGAGTGTCGATCCGGCGGAAAGCTGTGCGATGCCGGAAATGCCGTGGCCACTCGTGCAGCCGCCGGCGATGCGCGCGCCGAACAGCATGACGAAGCCGGCAACGAACGCGATCGGTGCGCGGGCGCCGAGGGAGCGCACGCCCATCGCGCGATTCCAAACCGGCGAGATCGCCTGACGGCGCGCACCCGACAGGCGCATCGACAGAAAGGCGCCGACGGCGATGCCCGTGACGATGGCGACCTGCCACCAGTTCTTGGCGCCGCTCATGTGGCTCGCGAAGTATTTGATGCTGGCGGCTGCGGGATCGAAGAACGATGCGATGTGGGCCGCGACCGTCACAAACGATGACGAGGCGCCGAGCGCGGTGTTCATCAGCAGGAATGTCGGGATCTGCAGGAGCCCGATCAGGACGCCGGCCGCATAGGGCGACCAAGCCTTTTGTTGGAGCAGGTGCATGGCGAACCTCCGGCCATTGGCGATGCACTCTAATAACATAATATTCGAATATACGAATTTGACTTGAATCAACCCTGGTGAACGAGATGGCGGAATGCCACGGGCCTGGGCGGTTTGGGCTTGCCCGATCACGCTGAAGCGGGAAGACGATGAACGGGATCAAGGGTTTGACATTCGATACCGGGGGCACGGTGCTCGACTGGCATGGCGGGCTGTCTCGCGCACTGGCTTCTGTTGCGAACCGGCGCGGGCTGTCGGCCGACTGGGGAGAAGCCGTCAACGAGTACCGGCGCCGCTCTCTGGGCGCGATCGTCAACCAGCTAGGACCGCGGTTCAATTTCGATGACGTCCATCGCGATCAACTCGACCGCGTGGTGCAGGACTTCGGCCTCGGGGCACTGACGAAAGAAGAGCGCGACGAAATCTGGCGGGCGTGGTTCTCGCTCGATGCGTGGCCGGACTTCGTGCCGGGCGTGGAGCGGCTACGCGCGAAATACCCGTGCGTGTCGTTCACGCTGCTGACACCGCGCCTGGTGATCGATGTCTCGCGCAAGAACGGCATCGTGTGGGATGCGATCGTGAGCTGCGAGATGATCGGCGTCTACAAGGTGCGGCCCGAGGCCTACCAGACAACGGCGAAGCTGCTGCAACTGAAGCCGTCAGAGATCCTGATGGTCGCCTGCCACAACTTCGATCTCGACGCCGCGCGCAAGGAAGGGTTCAAGACGTGCTTCGTGCGCCGCCCGCTGGAGTGGGGACCTGCCGGCCCGCCCGATCCCGATCCGAACCCCGCCTGCGATCTTGTCGTCGACACGTTCCCCGAACTCGCCGAGCGGCTGGGGTGTTGAACGCGTCCCGAAGGCCATAGTAGCGCTCGAAGCGCGAGGTGAGACCGCCGACCGGCGAGGCGGCGGCCGCGGCGCCGGTCGGCGAAGCCGTCGGCGTCCGCGGAGAATAGCTATCTCGCCCTTTGCCCGAACAGCACGGCCTGTGCATCCTTGTCGGTCGAGAGATTGTACTGGCTGCGCAGGTCCTCGCCGACCTTGACCGCCTTGGCGACGGCGGGACGCGCGCGCATCCGCTGGAACCACGCTTCCAGCGCCGGGAACTCGGCGAGATCCTGCCCCTGGTTCTTGTACGGACGCACCCACGGATAGCTCGCCATGTCGGCGATCGA
>CAZKZT010000518.1:0-2217 GCA_964557265.1 uncultured Hyphomicrobium sp. | reverse complement strand
GGAGCGCGTCCAATGCAAGTTCTCTCGCATTTTCAATGGCCGGAACGGCATTTCCGTAGGCATCCTTCCGCATCTGACAGCATCTCCAGGGCGTACCAGCAGTGGTTCTCTTAAACATATCCTTAGGCTTTTGCCGCACAGTGTCCTGCAGCGGGGGCACTGATTCGGCGGAAGCGTCCAATGACAACAATCGAGCGGACCAAAGCGATGGGTTACCGAGACCGCCAGGCCGGGCTTGAAGGGCGCGGTCCGCGTCCCGGCAAGGCGCAGCCGAGCGTGCTCATCGTGGAGGACAACGAGCTCAATATGAAGCTCTTCCGCGATCTGCTCGAAGCGCATGGCTACGCGACCTATGAAGCGCGCACCGGGACCGATGCGCTGGCGCTCGCCCGCGCCCATCGTCCCGACTTGGTGTTGATGGACATCCAGCTCCCGGAGGTCTCCGGCCTCGAGGTCACAAAGTGGCTCAAGGACGATGAGGACCTCTGCGATATTCCGGTCATCGCAGTGACGGCGTTCGCCATGAAGGGCGACGAGGAGCGTATCCGCCAGGGCGGATGCGAAGCGTACCTGTCCAAGCCGATTTCCATCGGGCTTTTCATCGACACCGTCCGGCGTTTCGTCGACGCGGCCTGACATTTCCCGGGTGACTCCGAACTTCGAGACCCTGATCCATGACCGCGCGCGTCCTCGTTGTCGATGATATCCTGTCCAATGTGAAGCTGCTCGAAGCGCGGCTGACCGCCGAGTACTTCGAGATTCTGACCGCGTACAGCGGTCGCGAGGCTCTTGACATCATCGCCCGCGAGCGCATCGACGTCGTGCTGCTCGACGTGATGATGCCCGGCATGGACGGCTTCGAGGTCTGTCGCCGCATCAAACAGAATGCGCAGACGGCGCATATTCCCGTCGTCATGGTCACCGCGCTCGACCAGCCGTCGGACAAGGTGCACGGGCTCGAGGCCGGCGCCGACGATTTCCTCACCAAGCCGGTCGATGACATCGCATTGGTGACGCGGGTCAAGAACCTCGCGCGCTTGAAGGTGCTCTCGGACGAGATGCTGATGCGGGCGGCGACCACCCAGCAGATGAGCATGGCCGATCAGCCGCCACCCGACTGGCAGGCGGCGGGCGAAGGCGGCCAGATCATGGTTGTCGACGATCACCCGCGTTCGGCCCAGCGCCTCGCGGAGACGCTGCGGACCCTGCACACTGTTTCGATCGAGGCCGATCCGCAGGTCGCGCTGCTCAAGCTCGCCGAGCAGCCGATCGACGTGCTCGTCGTCAGCCTCAGCCTTTCCAAGTCTGATGGACTGCGGCTGTGTTCGCAGGTTCGCTCGCTGGAGCGCACGCGTCATCTGCCGATCCTGATCGTCGTCGAGCCGAGTGACGATGCGCGTTTGCTGCGCGGCCTCGACATGGGCGTCAACGACTACGTCGTGCGGCCGATCGAGCGCCACGAATTGATGGCACGCGTCAAAACGCAGGTGAAGCGCAAGCGCCATGCCGACCTCCTCAAGGCCCGCCTTGAGGAAAGCGTCGAGATGGCGATCACCGACGGCCTCACCGGGCTGCACAACCGGCGCTACATGGAGGGCCACCTGCGGACGCTGGTTGCCCAGTCCTTGCAGTCGGGCCGGGCGCTGTCGCTCCTGGTTGCCGACATCGACTTCTTCAAATCGGTCAACGACACCTACGGCCACGCCGCTGGCGACAACGTGCTGAAGGAATTCGCTCAGCGGTTCCGCCGCAACACCCGCGGCATCGACCTCGCGTGCCGGCTCGGTGGCGAAGAGTTCGTGATCATCATGCCGGATACCGATCTGCCGCGTGCGATCCAGGTCGGCGAGCGGCTGCGTGCGACGATCGCGGCTGAGCCGTTCCATGCGGCGGCGGATCAGTCGCTGCATGTCACCGCGAGTGTCGGCATCTCGACGCTGGAGTATCGGGACGATACGCCCGAGGCGCTCTTCAAGCGTGCCGACAACGCGCTCTACGCCGCAAAGCGCAAGGGACGGAACCGCGTGGTCGCGGACGCTGCTTAGGCTTTATTGGCCGCGGTCGCCGACGGCTCCGCCTACCGGCGCCGCGGAACTGCCTCGCGGTCGAATTTCAACCTCGCGGCCTTCGGCTCGCTATCCTTTTTTCCCCTTCTCCCCGTGCTTACGGGGAGAAGGTCGGGATGAGGGGCGGCGGCAAGCCGCAGCGCAAGGTTCC
>CAZKZT010000517.1:0-2219 GCA_964557265.1 uncultured Hyphomicrobium sp. | reverse complement strand
CAGGTCATCTTCAAGGTGGCCAAGAGCGCGACCAAGCCTGAGATCAAGGCCGCGGTCGAGCAGCTCTTCAATGTCAAGGTGAAGGCCGTCAACACGATTGTCCGCAAGGGCAAGTTGAAGACCTTCAAGGGGATCCAGGCCCGTCAGGGCGAGATCAAGAAGGCCATCGTGACGCTCGAGGAAGGCCACTCGATCGACATCACGACGGGTCTTTGAGGAGAGTAGGACGCCATGGCACTCAAGACATTCCGTCCGACTTCGCCCGGTCGCCGCCAGCTGGTGCTGGTCGACAAGTCGCACCTGTGGAAGGGTGCGCCGGTCAAGATGTTGGTCGAGGGCAAGTCGAAGTCGGGCGGCCGCAACCATCATGGGCGCATCACGATGCGCCATATCGGCGGTGGTGCGAAGCAGTCCTATCGCCTGGTCGACTTCCGTCGTCGCAAGTTCGACGTCGAAGGCACGGTCGAGCGGCTCGAATACGATCCGAACCGGACCGCATTCATTGCGCTGGTCAAGTACACCGACGGCGAGCTGGCCTACATCCTGGCGCCGCAGCGGCTGAACACCGGCGACAAGGTGATCTCCGGTACGGCTGTTGACGTGAAGCCGGGCAATGCGATGCCGCTCGCGTCGATCCCGATCGGAACGATCGTGCACAACGTCGAGCTCAAAGCGGGTCGCGGCGGGCAGATCGCACGTTCGGCTGGTGCCTTCGTACAGCTCGTCGGCCGCGACGCCGGCTGGGCGGTACTGAAGCTCAAGTCGGGTGAGACGCGGCGCGTGCGCCAGGAATGCATGGCCACGATCGGCGCGGTCTCCAATCCGGATCACGGCAACGTGTCGACGGGTAAGGCCGGCCGCACGCGGTGGCTGGGCATTCGTCCGACGGTGCGCTCGGTGATGATGAACCCGGTCGACCATCCGAACGGCGGTCGTACGAAGGGCGGTAAGCACTGGGCGACGCCGTGGGGCAAGCCGACCAAGGGTTTCAAGACGCGCAAGAACAAGGCGACCGATAAGTTCATCGTTCGCTCGCGCGCCGGCAAGAACAAGTAGGAGCATCGATCGTGGCACGCTCGGTTTGGAAAGGCCCGTTCGTCGACGGCTATCTCCTGAAGAAGGCGGAGAAGGTACGTGCGTCGGGCCGCAACGAGATCATCAAGATCTGGTCGCGCCGTTCGACGATTCTCCCGCATTTCGTCGGGCTGACGTTCGGCGTCCACAACGGACAGAAGCACATCCCCGTGTCGGTCAACGAGGACATGGTTGGTCACAAGTTCGGCGAGTTCGCGCCGACCCGGACCTTCCAAGGCCACGGCGGCGACAAGAAAGCGACGAAGGGCAGGTAAGATGGGCAAGCCCAAATCCGAACGGCGTTTGCCGGAGAACGAGGCCAAGGCGGTGGCGCGCAACCTGCGCATCTCGCCCCAGAAGCTCAATCTCGTGGCGGCCATGATCCGCGGCAAGAAGGTGCAGACGGCGCTGACCGAACTCGAGTTCTCGCGCAAGCGGATCGCGGTCGACGTGCGCAAGTGCCTGATGAGCGCGGTGGCGAACGCTGAGAACAACCACGGTCTCGACGTCGACGACCTCGTCGTCGCCCAGGCCTGGGTCGGCAAGAACCTCGTCATGAAGCGCTTCCACGCTCGCGGTCGCGGTCGTTCGGGCAGCATCATGAAGCCGTTCGCCGAGATCACGGTCATCGTGCGTGAGCAGGCAGCCAAGGCCGAGACGACGACCGCAGACGCAGAGGAGGCCAACTGATGGGCCACAAGGTCAATCCCGTCGGCCTTCGCGTCGGCATCAATCGGACTTGGGACAGCCGCTGGTTCGCGTCCCGCGGCGAGTACGGCCGCCTGCTGCACGAAGACCGGAAGATGCGCGAGCATGTTCTGAAGCAGCAGCGCCAGGCCGGCATCTCGAAGATCGTGATCGAGCGTCCGCACAAGAAGTGCCGGGTGACCGTTCATTCGGCGCGTCCGGGCATCCTGATCGGCAAAAAGGGCGCCGACATCGAGAAGCTGCGCGGGGAGCTCGCGCGTCTGACGTCGTCGGATGTGCATCTCAACATCGTCGAGGTGCGCAAGCCCGAGATCGACGCGACGCTCGTCGCCGAGACGATCGCTCAGCAGCTCGAGCGCCGCGTTGCCTTCCGCCGCGCGATGAAGCGCTCGGTGCAGTCGGCGCTTCGCCTGGGTGCCCAGGGCATTCGTATCAAC
>CAZKZT010000516.1:0-2220 GCA_964557265.1 uncultured Hyphomicrobium sp. | reverse complement strand
TTCGCGGAACTGGCTTTGGACCTTGGGGAAATCAACGTCTTTGACCAATACCATGGACCCCTGTCGGATCGCCGACATCGATTTGTGGGTCGAGTTGGTCTGGTACACTCTCACTCTGACCTTGCGGGGATCAGGAATGAGCCGTGTCTTAAGCAGTGTTTCCGTCGTGGGCTTGCTGCCGAGCTCGGCGTGCTGGCGCTCGTAGGCGATGATCGAGGCTGGATCGTCCAGCCATTCCTCCAAGGCCGCTGCCGCGCCCATTGCCGTGCGCGGTCGAAGGAACGGCGACCATCGAGCAAAGCCTGACCATGCTTCATCCCACAAGAAGATGAGATCCGGCTTGATCGCGAGGCATTCCTCCATGACCCGACGCGTATTGTACATGTGACCATCGAAGGTGCAGTTCGTCAGATCAAGCATGCGGACACGGTCCAGGCGACCTTCATCGCGCAAATCGAGCAGTGCCTTCTTGATGGTCCTCAGCGGCACCGCGCCGTACATGGAGTACTTGGTAAGAGGGAAGGCTTCGACGTAGAGTGGCTGGCCGCCGCCGAGCACGAGCCCGTAGTGATGGGACTTGTGGCAGTTGCGGTCGACGACGACGATGTCGCCCGGCCCCACCAAGGCCTGCACAACCATTTTGTTGCTCGTCGAAGTGCCGTTCGTGACAAAGAATACGTGATCTGCGCCGAAGGCCCTCGCAGCGTATTCCTGCGCCTTTTTGATGTTGCCCGCCGGCTCGAGCAGGCTGTCGAGTCCCCCTGTCGTTGCGCTGCTCTCAGCCAGGAACAAGTTGAGGCCGTAAAACTCGCCCATGTCGCGGATCCACTCGGATCGGAAGATCGACTTCCCACGGGCAATCGGCAAGGCATGGAAGGTGCCGATAGGTCTCGCAGCATAGCTCTTCAGATTGTCGAAGAATGGTGTTTCGTAGCGGGCTTGCACTCCTTCTAGGATCGCGAGATGCAGCTCAAGCGGCTCCTCGACCGTGTAGAAGATCCGCCGCACTGCCGAAGCGGCCGTGTTTCCCGCCAATTTCTCCACGTTGCGATCTGTGTTCAGGTAGAGGTCCAGCTCCGGGCGCAGTTTGCGCAGCATGTCGGCAAGTTTGAGCCCCGATGCTTCGCCGGACAACGCACCAACGAATGGATCGAGCACGCTGCGCAACACAGGAACCTGGTGCAATGAACGCAAAGCGGCGCCATCGTTGATGACGCACGCCGCAATCCTAGGATTGACGGCGATGGCACAGATCGCGTCCTCGGCGCTCCGCACAATAACCGGCTCATAAACAAACGCGTCCTCTGGCCGACGGAGCCGCTTTATTTCGGCTGCAATGGCGGGCCATCGAGCTGCAGGCTGATTGCTGACAAACAGCGTCTCGAAATAGGGCCTGTGAGCAACCCTTTCACCAAGGCTGGTCGGCGCTAGATCGGGTAGCGCATCGTCCTCCTGGCCGGTCTCGTCGAGGGCGATTTCGCGGGCTACGCTGTTCGTCAGAATGGCATCGGAAATTCGGCGCGCCAGGGCGCAGGTCGCTCGAGCATCATTGTTGGCAATGCGATCGCGCAAGATGCGGATAACGTGCGCACCCGGGTAAGCGTGAAATGCCTCTAACACCTCGAGGTCGACCAGGCACTTTTCGACGTCCTTGGCCAACCCCGTACCTTGAGCCCAGTGCTCGGCAGCGCTGAGAACCTCTCGCCAATGGTCGGCGCGGGCAGAATGCATTACGAAAAACTGGTCGATCCTGCGGTCATTCATAATGCAACGCTCCCATGCCAAAGTTCGCCGGGAAAATCAGATCCAATTCATTCGTGCCGGCCTCAAAACATCTCTTTCTTCTTGGCCAACGGCTATCCGGTGAAACCCTTGCCCGCCCTGTTTTGTCCCCCGGATCGTTATCAGCGGGAACCGAAGTGGGCTGCGTAAGTGACATCATAGAAATCATAGAAAATTTAATCAGCGAGTCAGCTCGGTAGTCTCGCCGAGGAAATCCGTGGATCACCCGATGGTGACCTCCGCACAATTGCGGATGATCCGCACTTCGTGGTGCTTTCAAACTATGCGAGGCAGCTGCACCCGAACTCTGCGCAGGCGCCTATCTATCATCCATTGGAGCGAAACATGCGTGCATTGATCTCTGCGGTTGCGTTGGCGATTTTCGCGACGTCCGCTGTGGCCCAAAATACCACCCGGCAGGCAACAAAGCGCCCGATG
>CAZKZT010000515.1:0-2231 GCA_964557265.1 uncultured Hyphomicrobium sp. | reverse complement strand
GACGCAAATGAAGCGTTAGCTGATCAGCCGTCTGCCGCCTTATTGGGCGCAGGCCCAATGGCTGCCGGCTGCGGTGCGCGCGAAATGGGCAATTCTTCAATGTCACTCTCAGACGCACCCGAGCCGCCGGTGTGTTCAGGTGCCACGCTGCGACAACGGACATCGTGAGCGCATTCCGGTGGTGGTCGTGGGCGCGTCTAGGACGCACGCGTTTCAGCGGTTAGCGAATCATGAGCTGCTTCGTGAGCCCGTGATCCTATTGAGCGCCCGCCTGGCCGCGACCTTGGTGTCGAATACCGCGCGGTGAAGCTTTCCGTCCATGCCCAAGCCGAGCTGCTTTCGCCACGCTGTAAACTCACGGACTTGCTGCGCCGCAATGTCATTTTCTTCGCCGAGCTTTCTGTATTCGCGGCAGTAGGTGTCATATCCGGCCCAGAAATTGGTCAAGTTCTCTCCACTCACATCGAGGCAGTCAGGCCCGCCCCATTCGCTGGGATAACTCCAGCCCGGTTCCTTGCGAATGAGCTCCATTGCCAACTGAGCGTGAGCTTTTGCAAGAATCTGCTCAGGGCGAAGATCGGGAGCTGAGCGCTTGAGGGCGGCCATATACACGTCAAACGGTACGTGAAAATAGAAGGGGTAATGGGTTGTCCGAAAGAAGTTGTGACCATCGCTGCCGGAATACGACAGGCCTCGCATGAGACTGCCAAAATCGTACGCGCAGATACCTGTTTCCTGCGCGAGTTCGAAGCAGATGATCTTGCTTGCGCCACCCAGCGATATGAATGCGGTATCTACTTTGTTGTCGCGGATGGCGGTCGCTAGATCTGCTTTGATTGCATCCAGGCTCTCGCCGACGCGGCGAGTCTCAGGAAAGAAAATAACGTCTGCGTCGTCTGGCCAATAGTCTCGGGCGGCCGACCGATATGCCGAGTTGTTGTGAAGTTCTTTGAGAACGCCAGCTTCGGCGCCCGCAAACAAACACCGCTTGCCTGCAACGTAGCCTCGGAATTCGTAACGCAGCCAGTCGAAAAAGAGTTGCGATACTTTTGCGTTCGGATTGCGATGCAGGAGCGGGGAGCGTTGGAACTGCCACTTGGGCAACTCACGTTCGTTCGTCAGCCAACCATCGTGAAAATCCAGATAGGTGCAGTTCTCGTAGGCGGCCTGGAGCCGCTTGCCATGCTCGGGTCGCAATCCTGGATGCCCGAACGCTCGGGTGGAGGAGATCGTGTCAGCCTCATTTTTCGTCGCTGCTTCCCAATAGACGGGGACGTTGTTCTGGCAAGCGATAAGAAACATCAACTCCATGTCGCCGAGACGAAGAAAGCTGAAGGGGCGCTCCGAATTCATCAACTCGGAAATGCGACGACACTCGGCTTGGCGTGCCGCGGCGTTCGTGGGGCGATAGTGGCCAAAATTCTGCTGAATATCGGTCATTTGGCTGTTGCCTCAATACGCAATAAGTAATGAACCGGCACAAACAAGCGCCGTCCGGAAATATGCTGGAGATGTGTTGGCTCACGGAAGTCAGTGGCTTGCTATCCCCCACGGTATAGTCAACACGGTCGCGTGATCATCCGCAACCGTCCACCGCAAACTTGTTGGGGGATTGAAAACCCTCTTTGGAGCGGGCGATGGGATTCGAACCCACGACCCCAACCTTGGCAAGGTTGTGCTCTACCCCTGAGCTACACCCGCATCCATGAGAGCGACCGCCTCGGCGGCGATCGAGGGCACCTTATGGCGGAAAGCCTGACCGAATGCAAGCCGGTCTGCGCAGGTATAGGATCAGTTGTGTTTTTTCTTGGAGAGGGGCCATGTCGGACAAGGAAATCATCGAGATTCCCGTGCTCTCGAACGTCGTGCGGAAGCTGGGCGTGCCGCTGTCGCTGGTCGTCAGGGCGAATGGGCTGCTGTTCGTGTCGGGAATGCCGCCGCTCGACCCGGTGACCGGCCAGATTGTGAAAGGGGATGCCGAGGTCCAGTCCGAGGCGTCGCTCAGGGCGCTCAAGTACGTGTTGGAGACCGCGGGCTCGTCGCTGGAGAAGGTCGTCAAGACGACGGCCTATGTCAGCAACGCCGGGTGCTTCCCGACCTTCAACCGGGTTTACGCGCGATACTTCCCCGATCGCCATCCCGCGCGGACTTTCGTCGCGGTGGGGTCATGGCCGCTCGAGTTCGACATCGAGGTCGAATGTATCGCGCTGGCGTAGGCGGCGTCGTCAGTC
>CAZKZT010000514.1:0-2234 GCA_964557265.1 uncultured Hyphomicrobium sp. | reverse complement strand
CGCCGAGCGGCTGGCCGACGGCGCGGAAGGCGATGCCGTCGAGGCGGCTGCCGTCGTCGGCTTCGAGCGTGACGCGCAGATGCGCCTCGCCCATCACCTTGGCAAACCGGACGCGATGCGCGGGAAATGCGAAACGCGGCTGCGGATTGCCTTGGCCGTACGGACCGGCGCGCTCGATCAGATCGATCAGCGTGTCGTTGACAGCGGCCGGTGTCAGCGCACCGTCGATCTCCAATGCCCGGGCCTCGCGTGCGGCAGTCGCGGGTGAGGCGACCTGCGTGGTGAGGAACTCGCGCACCGCATCGAGGCCATCCTGCTTGACGGTGAGGCCCGCCGCCATCGAGTGACCGCCGCCCTTGAGCAGCAAACCGGCAGCCGTCGCCGCGCGCACCGCCGCGCCGATGTCGACGCCCGCGATCGAGCGCAGCGAACCCGTGCCCTGGCCGCCTTCCTCCCACGCGATGACGCACGCGGGCCGCCCGAAACGCTCGACCAGACGGCTCGCGACGAGGCCGACGACGCCCTTGTGCCAGCGCTCCGACGCGACCACCAGCATCGGCAGGTCCGGCGTCTCGTCGATCAGGCGATCGGCTTCCGCGACCGCTTCCTCGAGAATCTGCGTCTCGATCGTCTTGCGCTCGCGGTTGAGCTTGTCGAGCTGGACGGCGATGCGCGCCGCTTCCGTTTCGTCGTCGAGCGACAGCAGGCGCGCGCCGAGCGCGGCATCGCCGATGCGCCCGCCCGCGTTGATGCGCGGGCCGAGCACGAAACCAAGCAGGTACGGATTGGGCGGCTGGTTGAACCCCGACGCGTCGATCAGCGCGCGCAGGCCGACGTTCTGGCGCTCGCGCATGACGGCGAGGCCGCGCGTGACGTAGGCGCGGTTGAGCGTCTGCAGCGGTACGACATCGCACACGGTCGCGAGCGCGACGAGATCGAGCATCGCGAGCAGGTCGGGCGGCGTGTTGTCGGCGTTGTAGTGCCCGCGCTGGCGCAGCTCGCGCGCGGTCGCGACCAGCACCATGAACACGACGCCCGCCGCACAGAGATGGCCGAGACCGGAAATATCGTCCTGCCGGTTCGGATTGACCACCGCCGACACCTCCGGCAGCCGCTCATCCGCCTGATGGTGGTCGATGACGAGCACGTCGGTCTTGCCACGATGCGCGGGCGCCAGCGGCTCGAAGCTCGTCGTGCCGCAGTCGACCGTGACGATGAGCTGCGCGCCTTTCTCGACGAGGCTCTTGATCGCGGGGACGTTGGGGCCGTAGCCCTCGAACATGCGGTCGGGAATGTAGATCGTCGCGTCGCTGCCGTGCGCGAGGAAGAAGCGCCGCATCAGCGCCGATGAGCAGGCGCCGTCGACATCGTAGTCGCCGAAGATCGCCACGCGCTCGCGCTTCTGGACCGCATCGGCGAGACGGCGCGCCGCCTTGTCCATGTCCTGCAGCGTGCTCGGGTCGGGCATCAGTGCCTTGATCGTCGGATCGAGCACGACCGGCACTTCGTCGAGATCGATGCCGCGCGCGGCAAGCACGCGCCCGAGCAGCTCCGGCAGACCATGCTGCTGGCTGATCGCGAGCGCGAGGTTGGCAGCGGCGGGATCGAGCCGCTCGCGCCACGCGAAGCTGCGCGCCGACGCCGCGACACCGAGAAACGGACCGCTACCGCTGCCCGCGACCTCATCCGGCCTCACGCGTGCCGTTGCCCGTCTCGCCATTGGCGCCCCCTCTACGCTATCCGTCGAGTTGTAGAGTGAGTCGCGAAATGCCCCCTCACACCGTGTGGATAATTACGCCGGGCGCGCTTTCGCCACCGCGTCGAGCGCCATCAGCTCGCGCATCAGCGGCTCGAACTGCTTGAGCGGCACCATGTTGGGGCCATCGGAGGGCGCGTTGTCCGGATCCTCGTGGGTCTCGATGAAGAGGCCCGCGACACCGACCGCGACGGCCGCGCGCGCGAGCACCGGCACGTAGCGGCGGTCACCGCCGGAACTGGTGCCCTGCCCGCCCGGCTGCTGCACGGAATGCGTCGCATCGAAGATCACCGGGGCGCCGGTCTCGGCCATGATCGGCAGCGAGCGCATGTCCACAACAAGGGTGTTGTAGCCGAACGACGCGCCGCGCTCGGTGACGAGCACATTCGGGTTGCCGCTGCCGGTGATCTTGGCGACGACGTTCTTCATGTCCCACGGCGCGAGGAACTGGCCCTTCTTGACCTTCACGACCCGGCCC
>CAZKZT010000513.1:0-2245 GCA_964557265.1 uncultured Hyphomicrobium sp. | reverse complement strand
CTCCCGCCTATCGAGGCGTTGCCTACATCGTGTTCGAGCGCATGCTGCTTGAGTCATTTGGCAACCGCCTGCCGCAGCTTTCGTTCGAGGTCTTCCGCAACGTCGATCAATTCGAGCAGACCGTCCGCGCCGTCGTCATGATTCCCGGTTCCGGCGAATTCGTCTATTCAACGACGCCGGTGACGCGCGCAGTCGGCCCCGGTCAATCGGAAACAGAGAACAGGCACACACTCCAGGGCGACACCGACTGGGGTGTTTCACTCGATCAACTCGAAGAGACACTCCCCAACGTCCGGTCTGTTTCCCTCGTCGTGAGTTGGTTCGGTAGCGACCTCCGCGCCGGCCACTGCGAGCTCCGCCCCGCCGTCGATCGTGCCGCCAAATCGACCGCGCCCCTCACCTGGAGCGTCGCGGGCCTCACACGCACCAATGCGACGGTGGTCAGCACGCACGACGGCCGCGCGGCCTATGGCGGAACGCCGTCGGATCAGACCGTCATCTCGGCAATAGCGGACCTCAAAGCGCGCGGTCACGCCGTCACGCTCAATCCGTTCATCTTGATGGATGTGCCGCACGGCAACGATCGCCCCAATCCTTATGATCCTGACGCCCATCAACCGGCCTACCCCTGGCGCGGCCGCATCACCATCGATCCTGCGCCGCTCGTCGCGGCATCGCCGGACAAGACAGCGGCCGCAGCCGCTCAACTCGCCACCTTCATTGGCACCGCATCACCATCGGATTTCGCCATCATCGGGAACAACGTCATCTACACCGGCCCCGCTGAATGGTCGTTCCGCCGCATGATCCTGCACTACGCGCACCTTGCCGTGGCCGCAGGTGGCGTCGATGCCTTCCTGCTCTGCTCCGAATTGCGCGGCCTCACTCAGGCGCGCGCGTCCGCTGACAGCTATCCCTTCGTTGATGCCTTGGTCGCGCTCGCCGCTGATGTCCGTGCCATCCTCGGACCCGACACCAAGATCACCTACGGCGCTGACTGGTCCGAATACTTCGGCCATCATCCGCAGGACGGTAGTAGCGATGTCTACTTCCACCTCGATCCATTGTGGGCATCGCCCGCCATCGATGCGATCGGCATCGACGCCTATTGGCCACTCGCCGACTGGCGTGACGGTCGCGATCACCTCGACTGGCAGGCTGGCCATCGCTCGCCTTACGATCTCACCTACCTCAAGTCCAATCTTCTCGGTGGCGAAGGCTTCGACTGGTACTACGCGAGCCGCGCCGATCGCGATGCTCAGCTGCGCACATCGATCACCGATGGTCTCGGCAAGCCATGGGTCTACCGCTACAAGGATCTCCGCTCGTGGTGGGCCAGCCCCCACTACAATCGTCCGGGCGGCATTGAATCTCCGACGCCCACAGCCTGGGTTCCCCAGTCGAAGCCGATCTGGCTGACCGAGATCGGCTGCCCTGCGATCGACAAGGGCGCCAATCAACCCAATGTCTTCGTCGATCCGAAGAGCATCGAGAGCCAGCAGCCCTATTTTTCTACGGGTGCCCGCGATGATCTCATCCAGCGCCTCTATCTTCAGGCACTCACTGAGGGCCTGGATCCCGCGCACGCCGGTTATCTGGAAGACGCCAATCCGACATCGCCGATCTACCACGCGCCGATGATCGATCTCGATCATGTCTACATCTACGCGTGGGACGCACGCCCACACCCTGCCTTCCCCAACAACACGCTCGCGTGGGGCGATGGCGCGAGCTGGCGCCTCGGCCACTGGCTCAACGGGCGCATCGCAAGCCAGCCGCTCAGCGCCGCCGTACGCGACATCGTGCACGCGCAGGGCTTTGACGCCATCGATGTCAGCCGTCTCTCGGGCGTCGTCGCCGGCTATGTCCTCGACCAGGTCATGTCGGCACGCGAAGCGCTGCAACCGCTCGAACTCGCCTATTTCTTCGACACCCTCGAGACGGAGGGCCGCATCGCCTTTCGCCATCGCGGCATCGATCCACCCGCGCTGCTGCTCGCTCCCAGCGATGTTGCCGAGCTGCGAAACGGTGCCGATCTCATCACGCTCACCCGCGCGCAGGAAACGGATCTCCCCGCCTCCGCCCGGATTGCCTACGCCTCATCCGAAAGCGACTACCGGCGCGCCGTGGCGGAGGCGCGCCGCCTCGTCGGCGCCAGCGGCCGCGTCTCGCTCGCCGAAATGGCGATCGTCATGGAAGCCGACCAGGCGACGCAGATTGCCGAAAGTTGGCTGTTCGAGACGTG
>CAZKZT010000512.1:0-2247 GCA_964557265.1 uncultured Hyphomicrobium sp. | reverse complement strand
CCGAGCCGGTCCAGCTCAGCAGGGTCGGAACAACCAGGCCGACGCCCTTGCCCGAGCGGGTGGGCGCGAAGGCCATGACATGCTCCGGCCCGTCATGACGGAGATAGCGGCCGGCGAGCTTGCCGAGGAAAATTCCGGCGTCGCGGAACAGGCCCGCGTGCTCTATCTCACGGACCTTCGCCCAGCGCGCCGACCCATAAGTGGTGACATGCCGTGCTTGCCGCGCGCGCAACAGCGATCCGGCGATCGCGGCGCCGCAGCCAAGGAATCCGCTCGCACCGGCCAACATCCCGGCTTTGTCGAATATCTCCGGCGCGTAGGCCTCGAAGGAAAACCACCATCCGAAGAGCGCCCAAGGTCGATAGAGTGGAGTGCCGACGAGCGTGAACCAGGGTTCGCCGAGTTGAGGCTGATAGCCGAGCATGGCGGCGCACCATTGCGTGGCCGCCCACACGCCCGCGATGACGATCGCGAACACGACGAAGATCTGGCCGATGAGCAATTTGGTAGGGGTCACGATCCGGCTCCGGCCGGGACGGACTGTTCCGGCCCGGCAAGAATCGCACCGGCCTGTCCGCAAGCGTTAGCGTCTCTCCGCCGACAGCGACCGTCTTTCTACCGACCCGGGCACCGAGTCAGGCTACGATCGACTTCGTGTTCCATTTTGTCCTCGTGGCATCGCGATGGCGGAATTCCGAGTCGATGGCGATCTACTCGCGCTGGACCGCGCCGCCTCGCATCTCGATGGCTTGCCGATTTCGATTCGAGCCGGCGCTACTCCACCGTTGCGATGTCGTGCGGCAAATGGCCGAGCGGCGGCTGCGTTCCCTCGCAACATCATTGGCATAATATGCCAATGCGGCTATATGGCCAGACACAGGCGAGTGGAGTTCGAACATGCCCACACGAAATGTCGTCCTGACCGACCATCAGCAGGAAGTCATCGAGACGCTGGTGGACTCAGGCCGCTATCAGAATGCGAGCGAAGTCCTGCGCGAAGGACTGCGGCTTGTCGAACAGCGCGAACGCGAGGATGAACTGAAACTCGAAGCGTTACGCCAGGCGGCCCAGGTCGGTCTTGCCGATCTTGCGTCCGGCCGGTTCCACGACGTGAAGCCGGATGCGATCGACGCTCTTGTTTCGGGCCTCGGGGTCGAGGCGGGCAAGCGGGCGGGCACTGCCGCTTGACGCGAACGATCCGTCTTGCGGCGGCGGCCAACGCCGACATCATCGACATATTGGCGCGTTCGGAGCGGGATTTCGGCCTCGTCGCGCGCCGCCGTTATGAGACGCTGCTCTCCACCGCCCTCCGCGACATCAGCGAGGCCCCCGAGCGACCGGGAAGCGCGGCACGGCCGGAGCTTGGCGGCGATATCCGTTCTTGGCACCTGTGCCTCAGCCGCGAACGCGCGCGATCCGCCGACGGCGGCGTGCGCCGGCCGCGACATCTGGTTCTCTATACCGTCATCGACGACGACACGATTGGCGTGCTGCGTGTGTTGCATGACGCAATGGAACTGCACCGACATCTTGGTGAAGCTGCCCTAACGTCCGATGATGACAACTCACTGCCCTTGTAACGGAACCAATTGGGCCTGCGACGCTTGCCTGGTGCCGGAATGGTTGGTGATCGTCACCCGCCTGAACGTGGCGGTTACCGTATCATGCTTGCGGCCGCAGGCTTTCGTCCCGGCGAGATCGAGCTGGTTGCCCAGAATCAACTCACAGTCACGGGCAAGCGTCCCGAGGACGACGGCCAGGGCGAATATCTGCACCGCGGCATTGCCACCCGCGCGTTCGAGCGGCGCTTCCAACTCGCCGACTTCATCGAAGTCGGCGATTCGAGTGGCTGCTTTATACAATTAGACGAGAGGTGAAATCAGCCGTCGGATGAGGTGGAACCCGGCACTGCTGTGCCCCTGATCGACTTGCCGGCCGTTTCGATCACGAAGATTAGCGCGACGCCGCCGACTGCGCAGGCGGCCATCATCAGATAGGCGGGCACCAGATCGTCACCGGTCAGCGCGATCAGCCAGGCGCTGGCGACCGGTGCGGTGCCGCCGAACAGCGATGTCGACACATTGTAGGCGATGGCGAAGCCGGCGAAGCGCACTTGGGTCGGGAACATGGCCGGGAAGGTCGAGGAGATGGTCGCGAGTTGGGGCACGTAGAGCAGGCCGAGCAGAGCGAAGCCGACGATCGCTCCAGCGAAGCCCGTGCCCATCAGTTGGTAGAGGGGGATCGCCG
>CAZKZT010000511.1:0-2252 GCA_964557265.1 uncultured Hyphomicrobium sp. | reverse complement strand
TGGAAGCGCTTGAGCTTCCATCGAGAGCGTGAATCAGACTCTCAATCAAAGACTTGGAGCGCGTTTGCTCGACGGCGGTGATTCCGCCAAAGCGCTGACGCGCTCGAGGAAATCGATGCGGATGACGAAGAACTGCTTCGTCTTAAATGCGAATGTGTGGCCGTAGCAGCGCGGTTTGGCTTATAAATTTCCGAGCACTTCGATTCCGCGTAGTTTGCCTTCCATCCTCCCGTTAACACTATCCGTGCGCGTCCGAGTTGGGCGCGCGCGTAACAGTAGGGAACGGAGGCTAACGTCCTATGTCTGCGTATAAATCGCTCTTCCTGGCTTCTGCGGTGGCGGCTTTCGCGATGCTTATCGGGGCGTCGGGTTCAGCCGAGGCACGGTCCAATTGCGCCAAATGCAAGAGCGCCAAAGTCGTGTCTGTGAAGACCGTGAAGGGCAAGTCCACGCGGTCGGTCAGGCGCTCGTCGCGGACCGTCTACAAGAACGTCCGCAAGACCACCTATCAGCGCAAAGTCCGGCGCGTCGTGAACACGCGCTACGTTCAACCGGTCGTACACGTTCGCCGCGTGACGCGCGTCTACCATCAGACGGTGAACCTGCACTCGACCCGCGTCGTCAACAAGGTCGTGCGCATGAAGCCTCGTACCGTCTACAGCAGCAAGGTCGTCAACGTCCGCCTGCCGGCGAAGAACGTGCGGTGCAATTGCAGGTAGGCCACCTGCCGGGTCCTGGAGTGCGGCGCGGGCGGCGCGGCGTAACGCCTAGAAGCGCCCGCGCTCCAGGTTGCAGGGATCGAGGGCCATTGATCTCTGCGATGGGGGCTCGGCGGATGACCGCCGGGCCCTTACACATTGCGATTGAGGCTTACATCCCCGGATAATTCGGGCCGCCGCCGCCTTCCGGCACCGTCCAGTTGATGTTCTGCGCCGGATCCTTGATATCGCACGTTTTGCAGTGGACGCAGTTCTGCGCGTTGATCTGAAAGCGCTTCTTGCCGTCGCTTTCCTCGATCACCTCGTAGACGCCGGCCGGGCAGTAGCGCTGCGCGGGCTCGGCGTATTCCGGCAGGTTATACGCGATCGGGATCGAGGGATCCTTGAGCTGGAGGTGGATCGGCTGATCCTCCTCGTGGTTGGTCGCGGAGAACGAGACGCTGGTCAGGCGATCGAAAGTCAGCACGCCATCGGGGCGCGGATACTCGATCTTCTTCGACTGCGAGGCGCGCTTGAGGGTGTCTGAGTCACGCTTGCCGTGCTTCAGCGTGTAGCCGAGGCCGATCCCTGGAAGGATCGTGTTGAGCCACATGTCGGCGCCCGACAGGAAGGTGCCGATGCGGGTGCCGAAGCGTGCGAGCAGCGGCTTTGCGTTGCGCACCTTGCGCAGGTCCTTGGCGATCGGGCCCGTGCGCACGGCGGTCTCATAGGCATCGAGGCGGTCGTGCTCGCGACCCGCGACGATCGCTGCGAAGGCGGCTTCTGCCGCATGGATGCCGGACAGGATCGCGTTGTGCGAGCCCTTGATGCGCGGCACGTTGACGAGGCCTGCCGAGCAGCCGACCAGCGCGCCGCCGGGAAAGACCAGCTTCGGGATCGACTGCCAGCCACCCTCGGTGATTGCACGGGCGCCGTAGGCGATGCGCTTGCCACCAGCGAAGGTGTCACGGATCAGCGGATGCGTCTTGAAGCGCTGGAACTCCTCGAACGGCGACAGATACGGGTTCTGGTAGTTGAGGTGGACGACGAAGCCGACCGAGACCAGGTTGTCGCCGTAGTGATAGAGGAACGATCCGCCGCCGGTTGCGTCATCGAGCGGCCAGCCGAGCGTGTGCTGGACGAGGCCCGGCTTGTGCTTCTCGGGCGCGACCTCCCACAGCTCTTTGAGGCCGATGCCGTATTTCTGCGGCTGGCTGTCGGCGTCCAGGGCGAAGCGCGCGATGAGCTGCTTGGCGAGGGAGCCGCGTACGCCCTCGGCAATCATCGTGTATTTGCCGCGCAGCTCCATGCCGCGGGTGAAGTTGTCGTTGGGTTTGCCGTCGCGGCTGACGCCCATGTCGCCGGTCGCGACGCCGACGACGCGGTTCTGTTCGTCGTAGAGAACCTCGGATGCGGCGAAGCCCGGATAGACCTCGACGCCGAGCTCGGCTGCCTGCTCACCGAGCCAGCGGCACAGATTGCCGAGGCTGGCGATGTAGTTGCCGTGGTTATTCATCAGCGGTGGCATGCCGATGTTCGGGAGGCGGATCTCGC
>CAZKZT010000510.1:1308-2299 GCA_964557265.1 uncultured Hyphomicrobium sp. | reverse complement strand
TGTTGATATATCATTTAAATATGTCGCAAGGTGCCGTGCGGCATTGATTTACGAGTTGGTAAACATTAATCTCCAATTGTTGAAAAAGCGATTTGAGAACAGATCGCGTGCGTCTCTGCCATGTCAGCGTTTGCGTTGCGGACGGCCGTTTGGTGGCCGGTCAGTGGAACCGTAACTACAAACGAGAAACGAACATGCAGCGGAAGTCTCTCAGTGTGGCAGTGATCTGCGGCCTGCTTCCTATGTCCGGCGTGATGGCGCAGACCGCCACACAGGACATCAACATCACCGCAACTGTTTCAGGGCTTTGCACGGTCAACGGCTTGGCCACGGGTACGCCGGTGGGAAGCGCCGTGATTCCGACGCCGTCGGGCGATGTCGATGTGACGCCGATCACGCCCACCGGATCGCCGTTTGCGAATGTCGTTTGCAACGGCCCGTCGACGCTCCTCCTCACCTCGCTCAACGGTGGCGTCCTGAACACGTCGCCAGCGTCGGGCTTCGACAACATCATCAACTACACGGCGTCTGCCACCTGGAACAGCGTGACCGCGACGGTGAATACGGGGCTCAATCCGGTCGCGAGCCTTGGTGGCAACGAGAGTGGCACGCCGGCGCCTGTTGCGACGGCAGGGGCGGGATCGCTGTCGGTCACCATCACGCCGATCGTCAACGCCCAACCACTTATTGCCGGTAGCTACAGCGACACCTTGCGCGTGACGTTGACGCCTCAGTAGCCGGCAAGCGTGACCTGTGGTTGGCCCTGCGCCGCCCGAGGCTTGAGAAAAACCATCCAATCAGTGCTACCCGACGAGGGGCGCCATTATGCTTGTGCGCATTCTCCTATGCTTGTCTTGTCTTGCGGCGGCCGTGCCCGCCGAGGCCATGACCGTCTCCCCGATCCACATCGAAATGAATGCCGTCGGACAGCGCAATCGAGCGCAAATCACGGTCGTGAACACCAGCAGCGCGCCGCTTCCGCTCGAAGCGT
>CAZKZT010000510.1:0-1298 GCA_964557265.1 uncultured Hyphomicrobium sp. | reverse complement strand
CTCATGGCGGCAACCTTTGACGAGGATGGCCGACCGACCACTTCGAAAGCGGACGGCGATTTCCTGGTCATGCCGCCGCAGGCGCTCATTCCGCCCGGGGCGACGCAGAACTTCAGGATTCATTGGCTCGGTAATCCGATGATGGAGACGAGCCGCAGCTATCTTCTCTACTTCTCGCAAGTTCCGGTGAAGGCAGCGAAGGGGAAGATCGGGGTTCAAGTCGTGATGAGTGTGGGCGTGCTCATCAATGTTGCGCCCGCGCGCGGAACCACGCGCCTCGAGGTCGTATCGAGCGGGTTCGCCGCCGGCGCGTCCGGGCAGCGCAAACCAAGGATCACCGTCGCCAACAGATCGAACGTGCATGGGCAGCTTCGCCAAACCACGATTCGTCTGACTGATGGGAAGTGGTCGGCGGTGCTCCCGCCTGGCACCATCGAGCAGACGATCGGTATCGGGCTGGTGCAGCCGGGACGCCGACGACACTTTACCCTTCCCGTCGAGCTTCCTCCTGGCGTCGGACGCCTGCGCGTGGATCTCGAGACGACACCGCGACGGTAGATGTGCGGCACCCGCAAACACCGCCGTTGGCGACTGTTGCGACCATGCTTGTGCCGCAGCAGGCACCACTTGCGGCGCGAGGGATGCATGCGCTCGCCACCATCGTCACCGCGGTGTTCTGGCTCGTCACCCATCCCGCATTGGCCCTGGCGCGCGATTCGCCCGATCTCCGCGCAGCAGTGACCAGCAAGCTCAATACGACAGGGCGTGCGCTCGATCTCCCGGTGCCGCTCAAGGACGGGCGGCGCGAACTTGGCGAGGTCACGATCCGGCTCAATCCGGACGACAGCGTGCTCGTTCATGTGCCCTTGCTCGCCCAGGCTCTCCAGAAAACGCTGAATGACGACACGCGTCGCGCGCTGATGGCAATCACCGGTCCATTCGTTGCCATCGAGCGGATCCGCGCTGCGGGCATTCAGTTGATATTCGACCCTGCTCTGCAAGAACTGGTCATAGATGCGAGCGTGGACCAGCGGCCGGTCGCCGATATCCATCTCGGTGCGCGATCGGCGCTGCCTTCAAGCGCACGCCTTGCCAAGCCTGCGTTCATCGCCGGATACGTCAACATCATCGGCGGCCTCGACTGGGTCTGGGGACAAAGCTCGAGTGAGAGTTTCGTCTATAGCGCAAGCGATCACGTCATCGGACGGCTCGACCTCGAGGCCGCAGTTCGGATCGGCGGCGCCGTCATCGAAAACCGGGCGGTCTACAAGAGCGCGTATGAGGCCTTCCTTTGTCCC
>CAZKZT010000509.1:0-2303 GCA_964557265.1 uncultured Hyphomicrobium sp. | reverse complement strand
GGTTGGCTCGGGCGCGATCGGTATCGAATTTGCCTCGTTCTACCGCACCATGGGCGCCGAGGTGACGGTGGTCGAACTGCTGCCGCAGATCCTGCCGGTAGAGGATGCAGAGATCGCGGCTCATGCGAGGAAGAGGTTCGAGAAACAGGGCATGAAAGTCCTGACCGGCGCGAAGGTCGTCGGCCTCGACAAAAAAGCGGACCGCGTTGTCGCGACGATCGAAGACGACAAGGGCAAGCGCACAACGGCGGAGTTCGAGAAGGTGATCTCGGCGGTCGGCGTGGTCGGCAATGTCGAAGGACTGGGGCTCGAAAAGCTCGGTGTGAAGTTTGAACGCGGGACCATCGCCACCGACGGGCTGTGCCGCACCAGCGTTCCGGGCATCTACGCCATCGGTGATGTTGCCGGGCCCCCGATGCTCGCCCACAAGGCCGAGCACGAAGGCGTCATCTGCGTCGAGACGATCAAGGGTCTCGACACCCATACGATGGACAAGTTGCGTATTCCGGGCTGCACGTACTGCCATCCGCAGATCGCGAGCGTGGGCCTCACCGAGGCGAAAGCGAAGGAGCAGGGCCGCGAGATCAAGGTCGGCCGTTTCCCGTTCGCCGGCAACGGCAAGGCGATCGCACTCGGCGAGCCGGAGGGCCTCATCAAGACGATCTTCGACGCCAAGACCGGTCAGCTTCTCGGCGCTCACATGGTCGGCGCGGAGGTGACGGAGCTGATCCAGGGCTTCGTCATCGCCATGGATCTCGAAACCACGGAAGAGGAGCTGATCCACACGATCTTCCCCCATCCGACGCTTTCGGAGATGATGCACGAAAGCGTTCTCGACGCGTTCGGGCGCGCCATTCATACCTAAGCGACATTCGAGGGAGAAACGTCATGTTGAAGCTCTACTACGGCGTGGGGGCCTGCTCACTCGCGTCTCACATCGCGCTCGAGGAAGCGGGCGCGGAGTACGAGGCGATCCGGATGGATCTGAAATCAGGTCAGCAGCGCACGCCGAGCTATCTCGAAGTCAACCCGAAGGGGCGCGTGCCGGCGCTGGTCACCAGCCGCGGCGTGCTCACGGAGACACCTGCGATCCTCGCCTACATCGCGCAGACCCATCCTGCCGCCAATCTGGCGCCGCTCGACGATCCGTTCGCGTTCGCCGAGTTGCAGGCCTTCAATAGCTACTGTTGCTCGACTGTCCACGTCTCGCACGCGCACGGTGCGCGGGGCGGACGCTGGTCGGACGATCCGGCGGTGGTCGAGCAGTTGAAGGTGAAGGTCACGCAGAACATGGCCGATCACTTCGAGACGATCGAGAACAAGATGTTCAAGGGGCCGTGGGTGATGGGCGAGGATTTCTCGGTCGGCGACGGCTACCTCTACACGATGGCCGCCTGGCTCGGGCGTGATGGCGTCGATATCAATCGCTTTCCGAAAGTTGCCGACCACTTCAAGCGGATGGAAGCGCGCCCGGCTGTCGCACGCGTGCTCGCCGACGAGCGCAGTACCTAGCTGGCGGCGTTGCGGGGGCAATTAGCATGACGTGGTCGATCATTGCGCGGGACGTGGACACCGGAAGGGTTGGGATCGCGGTCGCAACGCGGGCGTTCGCGGTCGGCGCGCGGGTGCCGCACATCAAGACAGGTATCGGCGCGGTGTGCTCGCAGGCGCTGACCAATCCGTTCTTCGGCCCGCGCGGGCTCGCCTTGCTGACGGCGGGCGCATCAGCGGAGGATGCGGTGCGGATGCTGATGCTCTCCGACGAGGGGCGCGACCATCGCCAGGTGCACGTGATGGACCGCGATGGCCGCTTCGCCGCGGCAACAGGCGACAAGTGCATCGATTGGTGTGGCCACATCGCGCGCGAGACGATCTCGATCGCGGGCAACATGCTCGCCGGCCCCGACGTGCTCACCGCTACGGCTGACGCCTACGAGGCGGCAAAGGAGAAGCCGTTCGCCGAGCGGCTCGTCACAGCGATGAAGGCGGGCGAGGCAGCGGGCGGCGACAAGCGCGGCAAGCAGTCGGCGGCGCTCCTCGTCCACGACAGCGAGGACGACGCGATGCTCGATCTGCGAGTCGACGACCATGCCGATCCGCTCGGTGAGCTGGCTCGCCTCGAAGCGATCTCCCGCGAACGCTTTATCCACTATCGCCGCTTCACGCCAAGCCGGCAGAGCCCGGCGGGCCTCACTGACCGCGAGGCGCTGGAAGCCGCGATCAAGCGGTCGATCGAGGAAGGCTACACCTAGAGCCTGATCGGTCGAGATGGAAGCGCTTGAGCTTCCATCGAGAGCGTGAAT
>CAZKZT010000508.1:0-2306 GCA_964557265.1 uncultured Hyphomicrobium sp. | reverse complement strand
GGTGCGCCAGGCAATCGGCGATCTGCCCGGCGCACCTGCACCTCACCCTCGACCGCCAGACCGGCAGCGGGCGGTCCATAAAGGTAACGGCCAACAACGGCAATCGACGCCGTTTCCTCGACCGCGATCGACTTCGCTTGCGGCTCGAGTGTCAGCGCCAGACGCTCCGGAACGAAATCCTCGACCAGGAACGCGACCTGCGCGAGCGACTTGGCCTTAACGTCCGTATGGAGACGCGCGCGCCATGTCCCCGTCATCGCGGTCGACGGCAGCGCCAGCGTCGCGGCACGGCCGCCGAGCTGCGGCTCGTTGAGCACGATGCGGCGATACTCGACACCGTCAGGACGCGAAATGATCATCGTTGCGGGCGCTTCGGACGCGACACCATTGCGATCACGCAGCAGTGCCGTCAGATACACCGGCTCACCTGGGCGATAGACGCCACGATCCGTGTAGGCGTAGGCGTCGAGCGGACCTGGCTGCTCGCGCCCCTTGACGCCGCGGTCGGTGAGATCGAACGCCGCGGTTGCGAGATCGAGGAACGCGTAGTCCTTGTTGCCTTCCGCAACCAGGATCGCGGGCGCAAGACCGCCCGTGCCGCGCATCAAGCCCGCATCGAAGCGCACATACCCCTGCGCATCGGTCTTGCCCGTTGCCAGCACCTCGTTGTTGCGCGCGACGAGACGCACGGCCACGTCACCGACGGGATTGGCCGAGCCGAGCGCGCGCACGAACGCGTGCAGCCCGTCGTCGCCGGCAAGCGCGGTAAGGCCGAGGTCGGAGACGATGAACCATTGCGTCGCCGGCGCCGAATAGTCGCCGGCCTTCTTTTCCGCCGCGGTTGCGATCACGAGATAGACGCCGGGCTTGAGATCGGGCACCGCGTCACTCACGGGAATCGCGGTCGTCACCTCTTCGTTCAACCGGCTCGCGAGTTCGAGTTCGCCCTCCCAGATTCGCTGACCGGTGCGCTCGCGGATCGTTTCGAGCTCATAGCTCTGCACCTGCTTCAAGAAGCCGTCGAGCGAGGTTGCACCGGCCAGCGCGCGATCGCCGATGCGCAGGATTTCGATGCTGGCCTTGCTGGCGTTGACCGAGACGACCGGAATGCCCTGCTGGCCCCGGTTGGGCAGGACGTAGGCGCGGCCCGAGAAACGCACACTCGGCGAGCGGTCGCGCACATAGACAGCGATCTCCGACGCCTTCGCCAGCGTCTCGCCGATCGTCGAGGGCAGGCCCGCGCGGAGCTGGACTTCGTAGCGCTTGCCGTGCTCGAGGCCGTCGATGCAAAGCTGCTGGTTCTCGACCGTCATGTTCTGCGGCTCGCGCCCTTCGAGCGCGACGAATTTTTGGAGATCGCCGACGGCGGTCGGCAGCCGCTCCGAGAAATTGATGCACAAGCGCGGCTCGGCAGCGTCCGACTCGGTCTTGTAGTCGACGACGCGGAAGCCATGCTCGGCGCGGAGCTGGTCGAGCGTGTCCTGCACCTCATCCGCCGCGACGAGCTTCACGCTCGCCGCCAGCGCCTCGATCGCCGGGCGCCACATCGAGCGCGCCTTGAGCGCCTCGCCGAGCGCAGCGAGTGACGCCGCGCGCTGCGGGTCGGTTTCCGCGCGCTCCAGCGCCAGAAAGGCCGCGCCCGACGCATTCACCGGGATCGAATAGCGCTCGGCAGGACGCGCCGGATCGGGCGTCATCGCGAGCAGCGCCTTGGCGAGTCCGGTCCAGGCGACGACGTCCTTCGGATCGGTGATCGCCGCCGTCGCGAGCTGGCGCGCGGCGAGACGCGCGTCCCCCCCATCGGCGACGATCTTCAGCCCCGCATCGCGCTGCGTGCGGGCGGCCTGCGGCGTCACCGGTTTGAATACGCCCTTGAGGTATTTCTCGTAGCGTTCGGCGTCCTTGCTGACGACCGGATGGGAGAACAGCTTCTGCTGGGCGGTGGCCGGGAGGCTCGCAAAAATGAGCAAGCCGAGCACAAAGGCGATCTGGCGGAAAATGGACATGGTCTCATCCTGGGTTTGGGACCGCCGCCGGATCGCGAAGCCTCTGCGCCAGCGGGTCAGAACCAAGTTCAATCCTGGTCGGTGACCAATTGATGGCGTTATGCTCCCCATGTCCACAGGGGGCCCGCCACCCTCGGAAAACTGGGACTGCCGCCCGCACCCGCAAGGCAAAATCCGGCAAGTTCAGGCGAGCCAGGTCCCCTCTTCTCATTGAAGGCAATGGGGAGAGGGGGCGCCCGCGCGGGTCATGCCGTAAATCAACCCAGGTTGACACCTGCGCCCCTTCCCCCCATAACCCGC
>CAZKZT010000507.1:0-2313 GCA_964557265.1 uncultured Hyphomicrobium sp. | reverse complement strand
ACGCCAAGATGATCGACACGATGATCAAGGATGGCCTGTGGGATGCCTTCAACGGCTATCACATGGGCACGACCGCCGAGAACGTCGCGCGCCAGTGGCAGATCAGCCGTGACGAGCAGGACAAGTTCGCGGTTGCCTCGCAGAACAAGGCCGAAGCGGCCAGGAAGTCCGGCAAGTTCAAGGACGAAATCGTTCCGGTGACGATCAAGTCGCGCAAAGGTGAAGTGGTCGTTTCGGACGACGAGTACATCAAGGACGGCGTGACGCTCGAGGGCATCTCGAAGCTGCGCCCGGCGTTCGACAAGGAAGGCACTGTGACGGCGGCGAACGCCGCCGGCATCAATGACGGCGCCGCTGCGGTCGTTCTGATGTCACTCGAGGAAGCCAAGAAGCGCGGGATCACACCGCTCGCCCGCATCGTGTCGTGGGCCAGCGCCGGCGTCGATCCTTCGATCATGGGCACGGGCCCGATCCCGGCGTCGAAGAAGGCGCTCGAGAAAGCCGGCTGGACCGTCGAGGATCTCGATCTTATCGAGGCCAATGAAGCGTTCGCGGCGCAGGCCTGCGCGGTCAACAAGGGGCTCGGCTGGGATACGGCGAAGGTCAACGTCAACGGCGGTGCGATCGCCATCGGCCATCCGATCGGCGCTTCCGGTGCGCGCGTGCTGACGACGCTGCTCTATGAGATGCAGCGCCGCGACGCCAAGAAGGGTCTCGCCACGCTCTGCATCGGCGGCGGCATGGGCGTCGCCATGTGCGTCCAGCGCGATTGAGCATCATCGTAAACGATAAGGCAGGCGGCCGCTTGCGGTGCGCCTGCCTTTTGCGCCAGAACAAGAGCGGACCAAACAAAAAAGACTAGCTGGATCGTGTGGTTCAGCCTGAAGGGGAGAGGAAGCGCAGTATGGCACGCGTAGCTGTTGTGACCGGTGGTACCCGCGGGATTGGTGAGGCGATCTCGCTGGCAATGAAGAAGGCAGGCTACCGTGTAGCCGCGACTTACGCCGGCAACGACGCTGCGGCGCAGAAGTTTCAGGCCGAGAGCGGCATCCCCGTCTACAAGTTCGACGTTGGTGACTACGACCAGTGCGAGAAGGCCGTGGCGCAGATCACGCGTGACCTCGGGCCGATCGATGTGCTCGTCAACAACGCAGGCATCACGCGCGACTCGGCGCTTCATCGCATGACGCGCGCGCACTGGGGCGATGTCATCCGCACCAATCTCGATTCCGCCTTCAACATGACGCGCCTCGTCATCGACAGCATGCGCGCGCGCAGCTTCGGGCGGATCATCTCGATCTCCTCGATCAACGGCCGCAAGGGACAGTTCGGTCAGGCCAACTACGCGGCCGCCAAGGCTGGCCTCGTCGGATTCTCGAAGGCTATTGCGCTCGAGGGCGCAGCAAAGGGCATCACGTCGAACGTGATTGCGCCCGGCTACATCAACACTGAAATGGTCGCCGCAGTGCCCAAGGATGTGCTGGAGACCAAGATCCTGCCGCTCATTCCGGTGGGACGTCTTGGCACCGGCGAGGAAATCGCGCGCTGCGTCGTGTTCCTCGCGTCGGACGACGCCGGTTTCATCACCGGCGCGTGCCTCGACGCGAATGGCGGCCAGTACATGGCAACCTGACCGCCCGAGGGCGGTACGCAGGACGAGGGTCGGTATTTCGATGGCGGACGAAGAGGCGCAGGGGCGTGGTGGCACGTTCCTCGCACGAAAGAGTGACGCCGCGAAGTCCCAGCAGGATGCCCGGCGGCTGTCCGATATTCTCATCGTCGAAGACGAAAACTTCGACGCGGATCGCTTGCGCGCGACGCTGCACATCATGTTCGGCTACAACATCGAGGTGCGTCGTGCGCGCACGCTCGGCTCGGCGCTCGATTGCGTCATCGAGCGCCATCCCGAGCTGATCTTCCTCGACGACTATCTGAAGCCATCCGACAATGCGACGCAGACGATCCCGTTCTTGCGCCGCTGTGGTTATGCGGGGCCGATCATTGTCGTCAGCGGACAAGTGGATCGGATGCGGCGCGCGACCTTGGTCAAGGCCGGTGCCGTCGACGTGATCCACAAGGACGATCTCGACAGCGTGCGCATCGCGGAGGCGCTGGCGCGGGTGGAGGATGCCGGTGAGGCGGGTTCCGAGACGCCTCCCGCATCGACCTGACCGGCTCCGTCTCCCCTCGATTAGGACAATGCTCCCAAGACGACTGTGGGCTTGCGCGAGAAGAGTCGCGGTGCAAGGCTGATCAATAAGCCTACAGATCATCCAGGGAGAAACACCATGCGCTCAATCTTTGCGGGGCTCG
>CAZKZT010000506.1:0-2314 GCA_964557265.1 uncultured Hyphomicrobium sp. | reverse complement strand
GGCGCCATTCACGTACGCGGCTTTGTCCGACACGAGGAACGTGATCGCCTCGGCGATGTCCGCCGCCGCGACGCGCCCCGCGATCGTAGCGCGTACTAGGCACGTTCGGATAGCGCCGCTAAGCTCACGACAGGGAGAAACGACAAAAGAGATGGTTCAACGATGACGACCCGGCTTCCGCTCGAGGGCCTGCGCGTGCTCGATGTCAGTTCATTCATTGCCGCCCCGGCGGCCGCTGTCGTCCTCGGCGACTACGGCGCCGACGTGATCAAGATCGAACCGCCAGGAGAAGGCGATCCCCACCGCAACAACATCGCGCTCACGAGCTTTCCGAAGTCCGACGTCAACTACCCCTGGCACCTCGACGCCCGCAACAAGCGCTCCGTCGCCCTGGACCTCAAGCACCCGGACGGGCGCGCCGCGCTCGACCGCCTGATCGACAGCGCCGATATCCTGATCACCAACTACCCCTTTCCCGTGCGTGCGCGCTTGCGCCTGCGCTACGAGGATGTGGCATCCCGCAACGAGAAGCTGATCTATGCCTCGTTCTCGGGTTACGGCGAGAGCGGCCCCGACAAGGACCAGCCCGGCTACGACTCCAACGGCTACTTCGCCCGCTCGGGCCTGCTCGATGCTCTGCACTTCGAGGGCGAGCCGCCCGGTTTCGCGATACCCGCCCAGGGCGACCGGCCGTCGGCCATGGCACTGTTGTCTGCGATCCTGATCGCACTGATCGACCGTGCGCGCACTGGCAAGGGAACTTGGGTCGCGAGCAACCTGCTGGCCAATGGGCTGTGGTCGAATGGCGTCTACGCCCAGGCCGCACTCGTCGGGGCTTACCTGCCGAACCGTCCGCCGCGCGACCGCCCGCGCTCGGCGCTCGCCAACATCTACCTCACCTCGGATGACCGCTGGCTACAGATCAATGTCACCAACGAGGCCCGCGACTGGCCGGTGATCGCGGAGATGATCGAGCGCCCGGACCTGCTCACCGATCCCCGCTTCGCCGAGCGCAAGGAACGCCACGCGAACGCCGCGGTCCTGCGCGAGATCCTCGACGGCATCATTTGCACGCGCCCGTTCGCACACTGGAACCGGATCCTGAGGGCGCGTGCGGTGCCCCATTCGGTGATCAACCGGCTGCAGGATATTCCCGAGGATGCCCAGGCGGAATCCGCGCTGGCCGTGGTCGGCACCGACATTCCGGAGATGCCGCGCACACTCGCCGCGCCATTCCAGCTCGGTCACGCCGCGCCGCGCCGGCCTGGGCCCGGCCCTGCGCTCGGTCAACACACAGATGTGATTCTGCGGGAAGCCGGCCTCAGCGAAAATGAGATCGCGGCGCTGAGAGCGAGCGGAGCAGCAGCTTAGGGAAGTCACATAGCTGGAGATCGGCATGAACGTCGGGACGACGGTGAAAGCTGCAGCGGTGTGCCTCTACCTGGCAACCGCATGGATCCTCGGCCCGTCGACCACCGCTCACGCGCAAGGCAACGCGCCGCTCAAGGTTGCACCCGACAAATGCCTGGCCCTGGCCCAAGGGCCGGGCCCAAAACGCGGCCTCGCCGGCGCAGCCCCTCCCTCCCTCGTGCGGCTCGCGCAACTCAAGCCGACCGATGTCCGCCTCAGCTACATCGGGCATTCGACGTTCCTGATCGAAACCCCCAAGGGGGTCCGCATCGCCACCGACTACAATGACTATGTGCGACCGGCCGTGATCCCGGAGATCGCGACCATGAACCGCGCGCACTCGACGCACTACACCGCCAACCCCGAGCCTTCGATCCGCCACGTGCTGCGCGGCTGGAACCCGGACGGCGGCCACGCCCAACACGACATCACGCTCGACGACGTACGCGTGCGCAACGTCCCGACCAATATCCGCTCCTATGCCGGCGGCACCGATATATGGGGCAACTCCATCTTTGTTTTCGAGGTCGCCAATCTCTGCATCGGCCACCTCGGGCACTTGCACCACACGCTCACGACGCAGCAGCTCGCTCAGATCGGTCAGCTCGATATCGTGCTGGTGCCGGTGGACGGCAGTTTCACCCTCGACGTCGCTGGCATGATGGAGGTCCTCAAGGCGCTCAGGGCGCCGCTGATGATCCCCATGCACTACTTCTCGCCCTACACGCTGGAGCGTTTCCTCCATGACGCGCGTCAGGTCTTCGAGGTCGAGACCAGCGAGGTGCCAACCGTGGTCGTCTCCCGCGCCACTCTGCCGAAATCGCCAAAGTTGCTGATCCTGCCGGGAAACTAGAGCGCGTCAGCCTTTGGTGGAATC
Organism: uncultured Hyphomicrobium sp.; assembly: GCA_964557265.1. GTDB lineage: Bacteria > Pseudomonadota > Alphaproteobacteria > Rhizobiales > Hyphomicrobiaceae. The sequence continues at coordinate 27 of CAZKZT010000506.1, read as the reverse complement.
GGCGCGGTCGCGCGAGCGCGCTCTATG
>CAZKZT010000505.1:0-2322 GCA_964557265.1 uncultured Hyphomicrobium sp. | reverse complement strand
CCGTTTCCCCCGAAGGGCTATCCGGATCAGCAGTAGCCAACGGCCATCGGGCGCGGAGAAACGCGCCGCGGCTTGCCCGGCTGACTGCTTCCAGGAAGTGAGTTGACGTCGTCCCGCTCAGCCCGGGAACTGGATGAGGATGCGCATCTTCACCAGCCACGGAAACGTGCGCTGAAGCATCTCGCCGATGCCCCACAGAATCACCATCAGCACCAGCAGAGCTGGCAGCGCGGCAAAGATTGCCTTGAAGAAGAACGCGACGAGATGACCGAAAGGAATCTCCAGGCGCGTCACCGCCACAGGCTCGCCGAGGCGCGGACCGGTGGCAACCGGGTCGGGCGCCGGCCGCGCATCCGCCATCGCGGCCGCAGCCTTCCGCAACACCGCCGGCGGTTCGCGATCGGCGGCCTCGCGCTCACGCGCCTCACGCTCTCTGGCTTCCCGTTCGCGGCGGAAGGTGCGCGGCAGGTCGTCGTCCATCGTCGTGAAATGCGGCTCGGGCATGCCCTCGGTCTCCGTCGAATGAACGCCGGGCGCTCCCTGACGCAATCAGATGCGAGCTGCTCAATCGAATGAAACAGGGATGCCAGGATTCGCCCGCACCCTGACCGAGTATTTGGGCCACATTAGGTTTGAAATGCGCCTAAGTCCCTCAGCGCCGCTCCTGGGCCTTGCGGAGCGCCGCCGCGAGAGCGCTCTCGCCAGCGTCCGGCGATTTGTTGGATGAGGGAGAGGGCGGACGCGCCTGTCCGCTGCGTGGCCCTGGCGCCGGCCCCGACGACGGCTGCCGGCTCGCGCCCGTATCGATCGCGCCAGACTTCATCGTCAGTGCGATTCGCTTACGCGGCACGTCGACTTCCTTCACGCGCACCTGCACGATGTCGCCCGCCTTCACCACCTCGTGCGGATCCTTCACGAACTTGTCGGCCAGCTCCGAGATATGCACCAGGCCGTCTTGATGCACGCCGATGTCGACGAACGCGCCGAAGTTGGTGACGTTGGTGACGACGCCTTCGAGACGCATTCCCGGCTTCAGGTCATTCAGTGTCTCGACGCCGTCCTGGAACTCGGCGGTCTTGAATTCGGGACGCGGATCGCGGCCGGGCTTTTCCAGCTCCGCGACAATGTCGACGATGGTCGGCACACCGAAGTCCGCATCCGCGAACTCGGCAGGCCTGATCTTCCGCAGGAAGTCGCGGTCACCGATCATGGCTTTCACGGGACGGCCTGCAGCAGCGGCCATCCGCTCGACCAGCGCATAGGCCTCCGGATGTACGGCGGAGCCATCCAGCGGGTTCTTGGCGTCCATGATGCGCAGGAAGCCCGCGGCCTGCTCGAACGCCTTGGGCCCGAGCCGCGGCACCTTTTTCAGCGCGGCACGCGTCTTGAACGCACCCGCGTCGTTACGGAATGCGACGATGTTGTCGGCCAGCGTGCGATTGAGGCCCGACACCCGCGACAGCAGCGGCGCCGACGCCGTGTTGAGATCGACGCCGACCGAGTTCACGCAGTCCTCAACCACGGCATCGAGCGAGCGCGCGAGGCCCGTCTGGTCGACATCGTGCTGGTACTGGCCGACACCGATGGCTTTGGGATCGATCTTCACCAGTTCGGCGAGCGGATCCTGGAGCCGCCGCGCGATCGAAACCGCGCCACGCAACGACACGTCGAGATCGGGGAACTCCGCAGCCGCCAGCTCCGAGGCCGAATAAACAGACGCGCCCGCTTCCGACACCATCACCTTCGACGGCTTCGATGCGGGCAGCTTGGCGATCAGCTCGGCGGCAAGCTTGTCCGTCTCACGGCTCGCGGTGCCGTTGCCGATCGCGATGATCTCGACCTTGTGGCGGACGACGAGCGCACCGAGCGTCGCGAGCGCGCCTTGCCAGTCGCGGCGCGGCTCGTGCGGGTAGACCGTGGCGGTATCGAGCACCTTGCCGGTCGCGTCGACGACGGCAACCTTGACGCCGGTGCGGATGCCGGGATCGAGGCCCATCGCCGCGCGCGGGCCAGCGGGCGCGGCGAGCAGCAGATCCTTGAGATTGCGCGAGAAGACGGTGATGGCGTCGGTGTCCGCGCGCTCCTTGAGGCGCGTCATCAGGTCGATCGTCAGCGACACGGCGATGCGTCCGCGCCAGGCGAGCCGCGCCCCATCACCGAGCCACGCATCGGCCGGGCGGCCGCGGTCGGCGATGCCCAGCGCGGAACGGATGCGCCCTTCCGCCGGATGCAGTGATCCGGCAGCAACCGGCGGCGCGTCCAGCGCGAGGTCGAGGATGCCTTCGTTGCGCCCGCGCAGCAGCGCCAGCGCACGGTGCGACG
>CAZKZT010000504.1:0-2333 GCA_964557265.1 uncultured Hyphomicrobium sp. | reverse complement strand
GAAATCGAAATCGACGATCGCCTCGTGCGCGTCAGTGAGACCGGCTACCTCACGCGCCGCTCGTTTGCGGAGCCCCTCGCGGCCTATCGCGGGATCGCCCACCGGATCCGCACCACGCTTTCCGGCGTCGAGCACGAACTGGTTCTCGTCCATCCCGACGCCCGCCGCGATGTCGTCATTGCGCTTGATGGGGCCCGCGCCGACATGACGCCGGCCAGCCTGATGGCACGCATCGGTCTGCCCGAGATCGCCGCTGGCGATATCCGCCGGGCCCGCCAGGCAGTAACAGCGCACTGATATCCTTCACCGGCGGGGTGTCCGCGCCACCTTCATCAGGCTATAGACTGCCGGCATGGCAATCGAGCTGGTCCGGCTTTCCGGCATTCATCTGAGTTTTGGTTCAACGGCGCTGCTCACCGGCGCCGACCTGAGCGTGCGCGGCGGCGACCGTATCGGCCTCGTCGGCCGTAACGGCTCGGGCAAGTCGACGCTGCTGAAGATCGCGGCTGGCCTCGTCGCACCGGATCAGGGTGAGCGCTTCGTGCATCCGAGCGCGCGCGTCGCGTATCTCCCGCAGGAAGCCGACCTCAGCGGCTTTGACACGGTCACGGCCTACGTCCAATCCGGCCTTGCCGATGACGAAGGCGCCTACATCGCCGAGGCCGCCCTGCAGACACTCGGCCTCACCGGCGCTGAAGATCCGGCAAGCCTTTCGGGCGGCGAAGCGCGCCGTGCCGCGATCGCCCGCGCGCTCGCGTCGAGCCCCGATGTCCTGCTGCTCGACGAGCCGACCAACCATCTCGACCTTCCCGCGATCGAATGGCTGGAGCGTGAACTCGGTGCGCAGAAGGCCGCGATCGTGCTCATCAGCCACGACCGCCGCTTCCTCGAAACGCTGACGCGCAACACCGTGTGGATCGACCGCGGCATCGCGCGCCGCCTCGACCGGGGCTTCACGGCCTTCGAGCCCTGGCGCGACGAGCTGCTGGAGCAGGAGGAACTCGAACGCCACAAACTCGACCGCAAGATCGCGCGCGAGGAAAACTGGATGCACGGCGGCGTCACCGGGCGCCGTAAACGCAATGTCCGCCGCGTTGCCAACCTGCACGCGCTGCGCGCCGAACGCCGCGACGCGATCGCCAAGACCGGCAACGTGCGGCTGACGGTGACCGAAGGCTCGACATCCGGCAAGCTCGTCATCGAGGCGACGGGCATCGGCAAGACATACGGCGATCGCGCGATCGTCAGTGATTTCTCGACCCGTATCGCGCGCAGCGATCGCGTCGGCCTGATCGGCCCGAACGGTGCCGGCAAGACGACGCTGCTGTCGATGCTGACAGGCGCGCTCGAACCCGATACCGGCAGCGTCAAACTCGGCACCAACCTCGAAATGGTGACACTCGACCAGCGGCGCGAGGCCTTGCGGCCGGACTGGACGCTCGCCGAGGCGCTGACCGGGGGACGCGGCGATCAGGTGATCGTCAACGGTGTCGCGCGCCACGTCGTCAGCTACATGAAGGACTTCCTGTTCGCGGCCGAGCAGGCGCGCACGCCGCTGCGCGTGCTATCAGGCGGCGAGCGTGGCCGCCTCATGCTGGCACGGGCGCTCGCGCGGCCGTCGAACCTGCTGGTGCTCGACGAGCCGACCAACGATCTCGACCTCGAAACGCTCGATCTATTGCAGGAGCTGCTCGCCGACTACGCGGGCACCGTGCTGTTCGTCAGCCATGACCGCGACTTCCTCGATCGCGTCGCCACCAGCGTCATCGTCGCCGAAGGCGATGGCCGCTGGATCGAATATGCGGGCGGCTATGCCGACATGCTGGCCCAGCGCACGCCTGCGGCAGAGGAGAGCAAGCCGCGTGCGGTCGCCAAGGCCGCATCCGCCACCGAAACGCCGGGCGCTTCCACGCCCGCGGCGCGTCAGCGCAAGCTGAGCTACGCGCAGAACCAGGCGCTCACGACATTGCCGAAGCGCATGGCTGCGCTCGAAGCGGAAATCGCGGCGCTCGGCAAACGCCTCGAGGATGGCAGCCTGTTCACGCGCGACCCCGCCGGCTTCCACACCGCGACGACGCGCATGGCGGCAGCGCAAGCAGAACTCGAAGCCTCCGAAAGCGAGTGGCTGGAGCTTGAAGTGCTCAAGGAAGAAATCGAAGCTGCGAAGGCTGCGCGCTAACGCGCCACCTGCCGTGCCGTCTGCTCGATGTAGACGACGATCGCCTCGCAGATTGCCGCCTCGCTGACACGCTCCGCGATCTGCAGGGCTGGCGCCACCGTCACACCGACGACGAGGGGCCCCTGAAGGGTCGTGACAACGTCCACGCCAGCAA
>CAZKZT010000503.1:0-2342 GCA_964557265.1 uncultured Hyphomicrobium sp. | reverse complement strand
GTGATCAGCTCGCGCGTTCGCGCCAAGTCTTCGGGCGAAGGATCAGGATAGCCGCCCGGCAACGCAAGATGCGCCACCTCGACGCCGCACGCCGGCAGCCGCGCCAGCACCTCGCGGTCGTACGCATAACCGCCCGTCGGCAGCGTGATGTCCCCGGGAATGGCGAAGACGGCCACAGCCATTGTCTCAGCCAACCGGACCTTCGAACCACGCCCGTGCAAGATCGGTCTCGTGCAGCGTCACGCGGATCTTGCTGAGCCCCTTGCCATCGTTGCCGAGCGCACCCGACTTGGCTGCCGCCGCCATCGCATCGAACACGTGGCGGCACAGGAACTCGGTGGTCGTCAGCTTGCCCTTGAACGCGGCGATCTCGTCGAGGTTCTTGTACGCGAGCGGTTTCAGCGTCTTGTTCAGCACGTCGAGCGCCGCGCCGATGTCGACGACGACGTTCTGCGCCGTCAGCGTTTCGCGAAAAAATGCGACGTCGACGACGAAAGTGGCGCCGTGCATATTCTGCGCGGGACCGAAGAAGGGATCGGGCAGGCTGTGGGCGATCATGATCCGATCGCGCACCTCGACGGCATACATCGTGCGGTTCCCTTCATGACAGACATTGTTCAATCGAACGTGCAGTGGTCGCGCAGCGTTCCGCGCTGCGGCAATCGGCGCGCGCCACTCGGACGAGCGCCCTGCCCTTAGCCGATGAAGTGGCGCAACAATAAGTTTGCAATGGCGTGACGGCCGGGCGCCGTCAAACCGTCCGGATGGCGTCCTTCGAGCATCAAGCGCACTTCCTCACGGCTGAACCAGCGCGCATCCGCGAGTTCGACCGTATCGACGTGCAGATCGTCCGTCTCGGCGTGCGCGATACAGCCGATCATCAGCGAATGTGGAAACGGCCACGGCTGGCTCGCGGTGTAGTCGACGCGGCCCACGCGGATTCCCGTCTCCTCCGCGACCTCCCGCCTGACGGCGTGCTCGATGTCCTCGCCGTGCTCGATGAACCCCGCGAGCGTCGAGTACATGCCCGGCGCGTAGCGGTGCTCATGCGCCAGGATGCAGCGCTCGCCATCGGTGACGAGCATGATCACGACCGGATCCGTGCGCGGGAACCACTCGGTACCGCACGCCCAGCATTTCCGCTTCCAGCCGCCGTCTTTGACCTTGGTCGCGGAGCCGCAGCGTCCGCAGCACCGCGCGTTCTCGTGCCATTGGCCGAGCGCCCGCGCTTGTCCGGCAAGGGATTGGTCTTCAGCGGTGAGCACGCCCTGCATCGCCAGCGTCCGCAAATCGACCGCCGGCCGGAAATATTGTACGGCACCGGGCGTCGCACGTGCGAGATGATCCGTAATCGGCAACGCGAAATACGCGACGCCTTGCGGATCGATGCCGAGGAAGAGCGCGTCGTCCGTCGTCAGCGCCAGTTGCTCGACCTCCGCGCGCGTGAGCCAACGAATGGCCGCCGCGTTCCGGTCCGCGCCCGGCGCGATCACCACTTTCAGATCCACCAGCACCATGAACCGCGAGACTGGATTGGCGCGCTGCTCGGCCATCCAGGCGTCATCCGGCCGCTTGGCGCTGGCCCGGTCCAGCAGTTTCGTCGTTCCCAATGTTGGCATCGAAGTCCCTCCCGTCCGGCGAGATAGACCACAGCCGGCAAGGCCGCGCAACGCAACCTCTGCGGCGCTGCAGCATCGCCGCCGCACGTTCAGATAAACCTTGCCCCCTACGAAAATTTCCAGGATTGACGCACTTCAATTCACTATGCACTGTAGTGCGCAACAACAAGGTTATAAAACCAAAGGGAGGACTAAATGCTGAAGACCAACAGGCTCGGCCTTTTGGCCGGTCTTGCGCTTGGTGCGTCCGTCGCGCTTGGCGGCGCTGCCACCGCGCAGACCAGGACGCTCAACATGCAGGCGACCTGGCCAGCTTCACTGACACTTTATGAGAATTTCACCTACTGGGCTGAGCGCGTCGACAAGCTGTCCGGCGGCACACTCAAGATCAACACCATGCCCGCGGGCCAGGTCGTTCCCGCCTTCGAAGTCCTCGACGCCACCCACAAGAAGGTGCTCGACGGCGCTCACGCCTGGGGCGGCTACTGGACCGGCAAGAACAAGACGGCGGTGCTGTTTACCGGTGGCCCCGGCGGCACCTTCGGCATGGACTACACCGACTTCATGGGCTGGATGTATTTCGGCGGCGGCTGGGACCTCTACCAGGAGTTCTTCCAGAAAGAGCTCAAGATGAACGTCGTGGCCTATTCGGTCCTGCCTTCGGGCCCGCAGGCGTTCGGCTGGTTCAACAAGCCCATCACCTCCGTCGCCGACATGAAGGGC
>CAZKZT010000502.1:1604-2349 GCA_964557265.1 uncultured Hyphomicrobium sp. | reverse complement strand
CGGTCATCGCGACTGCAGGCGGTATCTCCGACACAGTCATTTCCGGTACGACAGGAAATGACAGCATCCAGAACCTCAATGGCGCGACGATCATCGGCAGCATCGCGCTAGGTTCGGGCACGAACGCGCTGCTCAATGGTGCCGGCTCCCACTATATCGCCGGAACGGTCGTTGATCTGGGCGGAGGAAACTTCACCAATCACGGATACTTTTCTCCGGGCGGCGTCGATGTGGTCATGTCCGCGAGCAATGCCCACGGGGTGACTGCCATTACGGGCAGCTACATTCAAGGAGCCGGCGGACATCTCGTCGCGAATGTCGGTTTTCAGCCCGGCAGTGCTGCAGCCGATTTCACCGACTTTGTCTCTGTCAGCGGCACCGCGACGTTGAGCGGGTTCGTCATCCTGGAGCCCAGCACAGGCGCAGGCAAGGCCGGCAGCTTCCAGGTTGCTCTGATGACGGCAGCCGGCGGCATCATCGACAACGGCATAGCCATCTATCCGGGCCTGGTATCGAGCACGCCATCCGATACCGCGGTGTTCGCGCCCTCGCTCGAAATCATCGGCAATACGCTCTACCTGAACTATGCGATCGACTACAATCCTGCGGGACTAACGCCGAACGCGGCAGCCTACGGAGATGCCGTCAACAGGATCCAGGCTGCAGGCATTCCGGCATATCAGGTGATCGCCGACGAACTGCTTCGTATTCCGACGATCGCGGGACTACAGATGGCCTACGACTC
>CAZKZT010000502.1:889-1594 GCA_964557265.1 uncultured Hyphomicrobium sp. | reverse complement strand
GACTGGCGAGGGTGTGGTCGCTTCCCAGCAGGTGACGCTCGACGCTCGCGCTCAATTTGGCTCGACGGTACTGTCGGGTGTCGACAGTATGGCGTTCTGCGATCAAACCCGGCGCAATGTGCCCCGTCCGGACTGCCGTATCGATGGCCGTGCCTGGGGGAGTGCCACGTACCGCCAAGGCGATCATGACGGCAATCCAAATACGGCGACGACACGGCAAATCATCAGCTCGCTGGCGGCTGGCTACGAGAAGCGCGTGAGCCCGAATGCACTGCTGGGCACTGCAATCGACATGAACCACCTGACGTTCGCGGTGCCGGAGCGCTGGACGAGCGGTACCGTGGATGGCGCAACGGCTGCGGCGTACGGCATGGCCTGGTCGGAGCTCGGATTTTACGGCAAAGCACTGCTGACAGCGGGCGCGTATCGCAACGAGATGAACAGGGCGGCACTCGGCAGGCGCGTGTCAGGCGACTATGGGGCGTACGGTGTCGGCTCCACACTGGAGGTCGGCTACCGCCAACAGATCAATAACTTCAGCGTCACACCGTTTGCAGCGTTCCGGCTGGATACGCTCATTCAGCCCGGCTGGTCCGAAGAAAACGCGATCTATGGCAATCACTATGATCGCGAGCAGGTGAATTCGCGCGTGCTGGTGTCCGGACTGCGAATCGACAGTGCAGTCAATCTCGGCGCCGACGCTTG
>CAZKZT010000502.1:0-879 GCA_964557265.1 uncultured Hyphomicrobium sp. | reverse complement strand
CCGCGAGCTCAATGCCGACAGGGGGCTCACGGGCTATTCGCTCGCGGCCCCGGGCTTCCGCTGGGATGTCGAAGGTCTGGCGGCACCGCAGGAGAGCGTCCAGCTTGATCTAGGTCTGAAATCGCGGATCGGTGAAAGCCTCGACCTGACCATCAAGGGAACGTACATCGGGTATTCCGGCGGCTCACAGACAAGTGGATCGCTCTCCCTGTCTTATAGATTCTAACTCACCATTGTGGAGGCATGGAGCGAGGGATGCCGCTTGACACCCCATTTTACACGATTGTGCTCTTCGCACCGCATTGGTCGCCGAGCGCGCAGCCGTCGCATTTTTACAGTCGAGCCATCCCTATGATGCTCAGCGAGGCTGTCGCGAAGGCCCTGACGAGCCTGTCTGAAGGCTCTTGGCCGGCGATTGAGATGGCCGGCACCATGTACACGGATGCTGAACTTTTTCATGCGCTTCGCATAAGAGCCGATTTCCCCAACTGAGCGTCGCAATCGAGCCCAGCGCCTCGGCCGCCGACGCCAAGCGAGCTGAGTTCCCGCGCATGATCGAGCAGCCCCGCACAACGGCGAGAATACCGCCATTCGAAGCTTATGCCCGGTCTCACTCCAGTGCAGATGGTCTGCGGCGACATGGTCGGATTGAAAGCAGACCCCGGCTGTATGAAACGTCATATCGAACGGCGCTGAGGCCGATCAGCGATCTTCTTACGGTCACGGACATCGACTTGGGTGACGCAGCCCGCCATGTTCTGTCGGTCGACGATCGCGGGTGAATGCTGGGCGTCGAACCTGAGCTGTTCGGCCAACTCCATGCTCTTGGCTTCCTCGCCCGTGCCAATCACGGAGATCTGGCGACGGTCAACACCACCG
>CAZKZT010000501.1:0-2349 GCA_964557265.1 uncultured Hyphomicrobium sp. | reverse complement strand
GGCACCAGCATCTGCGAGGCGCCGGTCTCGTCGATCACATCGATCGCCTTGTCGGGCAGCTTGCGGTCATGGATGTACTTCGCCGACAGCTCCACCGCGGCCTTGATCGCGCCGCGCGTGTACTTGAGCTTGTGGAAGTTCTCGAAGTACGGCTTCAGGCCCTTGAGGATCTCGATCGTATCCTCGACCGTCGGCTCCTTGACGTCGATCTTCTGGAACCGGCGCACGAGCGCGCGGTCCTTCTCGAAGTGCTGGCGATACTCCTTGTAGGTGGTCGAGCCGATGCAGCGCACCGCGCCCGACTGAAGCGCCGGCTTCAGCAGGTTGGACGCATCCATCGCGCCGCCGGACGTGGCGCCGGCGCCGATCACCGTGTGGATCTCGTCGATGAACAGGATCGCACCCGGATAGGCCTCGACTTCCTTCATCACCGCCTTGAGGCGCTCTTCAAAATCACCGCGATAGCGCGTACCAGCGAGCAGCGCGCCCATGTCGAGCGAGAAGATCGTCGCGTTGCGCAGCACCTCGGGCACCTCACCGCGGATGATCTTCCGCGCGAGCCCTTCGGCAATCGCCGTCTTGCCAACGCCGGGATCACCGACCAGCAGCGGGTTGTTCTTCTGGCGGCGGCACAGGACCTGAATGGTGCGCAGCACCTCCGGCAAACGGCCGATCAACGGATCGATCTTGCCGTCGCGCGCCTTCTTGTTGAGGTTGACGCAGTAGGTGTTCAGCGCATCGGCGCCGGCCTTCTTCTCACCGTTGGCGCCTTCCGCACCGCTTTCCTCGTCGACCCCGCGCACCTGACGCGGCTCGCTCATCCCCGGCCGCTTGGCGATGCCGTGGCTGATGTACTGGACGGCGTCGAACCGCGTCATCTCCTGCTCCTGCAGGAAGAACGCGGCATGGCTTTCCCGCTCGGCGAACAGAGCGACGAGCACCTGCGCGCCCGTCACCTCCTCGCGGCTCGAGGACTGTACGTGCACGACTGCGCGGTGGATCACGCGCTGGAACGCCGTGGTCGGCGCTGCCTCGACGGCGCTCTTCGACACGTGCATGTCCAGCTCCTCGTCGAGGAACTCGGTCACGCGACGGCGGATCTTCTCGATATCCACGTTGCAGGCACGCATGACGCCAGCGGCGTCGCTGTCGTCGAGCAATGCCAGCAGCAGATGCTCGAGCGTTGCATACTCATGAGAACGCTCGTTGGCATACTCGAGCGCCCGATGGAGGGCCTGTTCCAGGCTTTGTGAGAATGAGGGCAAGGCTGTCCTATTCCTTTTCCATGGTGCACTGCAGTGGATGCTGGTTCTGGCGCGCGAAGTCCATTACCTGGGCAACCTTCGTCTCAGCGATCTCGTACGTGTAGACTCCGCAGATGCCGACGCCCTTTTGATGGACGTGCAGCATGATGCGCGTGGCATCCTCCCGCCCCTTGTTGAAGAAGCGTTCGAGGACATGCACAACGAACTCCATCGGCGTGTAGTCGTCGTTCAACAACAGTACCTTGTAGAGGCTCGGCCGCTTCGTCTTCGGACGTGTCTTGGTAACGAGGCCGGTTTTGCCTTCCCCGTCGCCGCCCTCACCGTCCGCTCCGTTCTTGCCTGCCATCGTATGTCGAATTCGATCCAGCATTCCCGGCCCCAGCGCTTCCAGCGATTGAAACGCTCCAATCGGCTCCTGGTGCAGCCGAAGCTGCATGATTCACTAGCTGTCTCATTCTAAGGGTAGCGCGGAGAACTGCAATTCGTTCGATAGGCGATGCCAGCAGCTCCGCCTACGGATCCGGTTGCCAGCAAACATCGGGCCACTCCCTCTCGAACACCTCTCCCTATCTGGGTGCGCGAGGCGACAAAAAAAAGGCCTGCCGGCAGCGCATCGTGCAGGCATGTTCAGGATAAACGGCTGCACTGCGCCAAGGCGTACCCTCGTCCTTGGCCGACGGGCTGACCGGAGGCGGGAAATAGGGCATTCTGCCCGTGCGAGCGCCACTTTGGACGGTCGGCGCCGGCGGATTTCGGTCGCGGCCTTGACGGCGCACACCGATACAGTCCAGATCGCGCTCACTTGGCCCTCCGCTTTCCATCCCGGGAACTATTCTAATGAAATTCGCGATAGATCCGCCCCGTCAGGCTGCCCTCCCCATCCGCGGCTCGGACGAGCTGTTCCCGATCCACCGGATTTACTGCATCGGTCGCAACTATGCCGAGCACGCCCGGGAAATGGGCCACGATCCCAACAAGGAGCCGCCGTTCTTTTTCCAGAAGAACCCGGACAACGTCCGCACGGACGGCGTTTTCCCCTACCCGCCGGGCACCAGCGACGTCCATTTCGAGATCGAGATGATCG
>CAZKZT010000500.1:0-2351 GCA_964557265.1 uncultured Hyphomicrobium sp. | reverse complement strand
GAAATGTGAATGATCAAATACATCCTGCCTGCGGCTGTGGCGACGCTTCTCATGTACTCGTCCGCTTCTGCGGCGCCGGCCGGTTCCGCTGCCGGACTGACGCACATCGATACCAAGGGATTCACCGAGGCTCAGGCCCGCCGGAAGGGTGATGCGCGTCCGCGCCGTCATACGAAGCGCCGCTACGTGCCGGGTCGCCGTTATCGGACGGCGCCGCGAGGCTACCGTCGCTATACAACCCGTCCCTACGACTGGCGCACCCGTGGTTGTGTCATCGTCGGCCCGCTCTGGTTCTGTCCGTAGTGGGTTAGACCCGTTCAGTCGCGGTTTGGCGGCGCCCGTGGAAGCGGGCGCCGTTTCCATTTTCCGGCCTCGGCGTAGAACATCGCACCACACAGCGGGCCATCGCTGGAACTGGCGCATTTATCCCGCTGGCGCGGCGTCGCTGCGCAGGCGTCACCTGTAACCCTGAGGCAATGGGCTCGCTTGAATTCAAGGCCCCGAGCAGCTATGTCCCGGCTGTCTCAATCAGAGTGCCGTTTCTCTGCGTCGAGGCCGCCGGCCGGCACCCGCGCACGTTGCATCGCGCCTGCCAGATGGCGGCCGTTGCGGTGTCCGGGCACTTGCAACGCTGGCGAAGGAGCCTGCAGGGGCTATGGTCAAGATCACGTTCGTGCAGGAAGATGGAAGCCGTATCGATGTCGACGCGGCACCCGGGCTGACCGTCATGGAAGCAGCCAAAACGGAGGACGTGCCCGGGATCGACGCCGAGTGCGGCGGCGCCTGCGCTTGTGCGACGTGCCACGTCTACGTTGAGCCCGAATGGGTCGAAATCGTCGGCAAGGCTGCGGACATGGAAGAAGACATGCTCGACTTCGCCTTCGACGTTCGCGAAGAGAGCCGCCTGAGCTGCCAGATACGGATCACTGAAAAGCTCGACGGACTCGTCGTGAGGGTACCGGCCAAGCAGTTCTGAACACGGCCCCCGCTTCGACCTGTTGGCCGCCCGTGATGCGGACGGCAATCGTCGAGGCGGCAGGCGCGATCTCGAGCACGAGGACGACATGAGCGACACCAACCCCGCTGCGAGCAGCGACGAAGAGTCCAGCGCACTCATCGAAACGGATGCCCTCATCATCGGCGCTGGCCCCTGCGGTCTGTTCGCTGTTTTCGAGCTCGGCCTGCTCGACATCAAGGCGCATGTCGTCGACATCCTCGACAAGGTTGGCGGCCAGTGCGCCGAGCTCTACCCCGAGAAGCCGATCTACGACATTCCCGCGCTGCCGGAAGTTTCGGGCCAGGAATTGACCGACCGGCTGATGGAACAGATCAAGCCATTCGGCGCCACGATTCATCTCGGCCACCGGATCGATACGCTGTCACGCGAAGCCGATGGCCGATTCCGCCTGACGACCGATCGCGGGCAGGCGTTTCTCGTGAAGGTGGTCATCATCGCTGCCGGCGGCGGATCGTTCACGCCGAAGCGGCCGCCGCTGGAAGGCATCGAGGCCTACGAAGGCAGCTCGGTATTCTATTCGGTGCGGAAGATGAAGGATTTCGCCGATCAGGACATCCTGGTCGTTGGCGGCGGTGACAGTGCGCTCGATTGGACGTTGAACCTGCAGCCGATCGCCAGAAGCCTGACGCTGCTGCATCGTCGTGACGATTTCCGCGGTGCGCCGCATTCGGTCGACAAGATGCGGTCGCTCGTTGCCAGCGGCGCGATGCGGCTGATGATCGGCCAGGCGACCGCGCTCGAGGGCGCAGATGGTCAACTCTCGACCGTGACGGTCAAGACGAAGGCGGGCGAGGAGAAGATCGCCTGCACGCGGATGCTGCCGTTCTTCGGGCTCACCATGAAGCTGGGCCCGATCGCCGATTGGGGCCTCAATCTTGAAGAGAACCTGATCCCGGTCGATACCGAGAAGTTCGAGACCAGCGTTCCCGGCATCTTCGCCATCGGCGATATCAACACCTATCCCGGCAAGCTGAAGCTGATCCTGTCCGGCTTCCACGAGGCGGCGCTGATGTCGCAGGCCGCGCACAAGATCGTCCATCCGGATAAGAAGCTGCTGTTCCAGTACACGACGTCCTCGTCCAGCCTGCAGAAAAAGCTCGGCGTGCGCTGAGGCGCCGCCGGCGCGCGGTCCCCAGAACTTCGGGGCCGCAGCCGCCAACTTTCGCTTGCGCTGGCGCGCGCGGCGCACTAGGTAGACCCAGCTGATCGCCAGATACCCAAGGCCGCCCCGAAAACGGGCCGGCGCGATCGAGCGGCGGGGCTGTAGCTCAGTTGGGAGAGCGCTTGCATGGCATGCAAGAGGTCAGGGGTTCGATTCCCCTCAGCTCCACCA
>CAZKZT010000499.1:0-2358 GCA_964557265.1 uncultured Hyphomicrobium sp. | reverse complement strand
CCCGGTACCACGGGCGTCTCGCGCAGCAGGTACGATACGCCCTGCTCGTCGCCGCGATCGCTCGCCTGATAAATGCGGAAGCCGGTCGGCACACGGCCTTGACGCGCTTCCTCGGCGGTCATCGTCGGATGAACTTCGTGGAACGACAGCTTGGCCGTCTGGCCGAGCAGATCCTTCAAAACCTTGGTATCGGTCAGGCCCGGATACTGAACCAGGATGCGATCGGCGCCCTGACGCACGACCGTCGACTCTGCCGTGCCGAGCGCATTGATGCGCCGGTTGACGGTCTCGATCGCAGCGCCCGCCGCGTGGATGACGCGCTGCTGGAGGCCCTGCGGGGTCGGTGCAAGATTGATCGTGCCGCCATCGCCCTTGACGATCGAGATGTCCTCGCCGCTGGTGCCGAGCATCGCGCTGCCGAGCGGCTGAATGAGCTTCCTCAGCTCGCGCACCGCCGCATCCGCCTCCTCGGGCTTCGCGAGGCGCACCTGCACCTGGTTGCCGACGATACCGACGCCGGTCGGGAACAGCTTGGCGTCACGCAGCGTGCGGCGCGCATCATCGCGCAGCGTCTGCAGCCATTCCTTCCGCAGCTCCTCGGTGTCCATCGCCAGCAGCAGGTGAGCGCCGCCCTGCAGATCGAGGCCGAGCGGCATCTGCTTCGTTGGCAGGAAGCCCGGCCAGGAGGCGAGTTGCTCCTTGGTGAACAGGTTGGGCAGCGCGAACAGGACGCTGATCAGACAGGTGATCAGAATCGCGAGCGACTTCAGGCGCGAAAAATGAAGCATCAGGCTTCTGGACCTCGAATTTCAGGGCGAAGGCGGCGCCGTGCGCCGCACTTCACCTCAACCCGCTTTGGCGACCTCGCCCTTCACGCGCACCTCGGAAACGGTGCCGCGCATCAGGCGGACGCGGGTGTTCTCAGCGATTTCGACCTCGATCTCGGCGTCGCCTTCCTTGACACGCGTCACCTTGGCGACGATGCCGCCCGCCGTCACCACCACGTCGCCGCGGCGAATGTTCGCGACCATCTCGCGGTGCAGCTTGACGCGCTGCTGCTGCGGACGGAGCAGTAGAAAGTAGAAAATGACGAACATCAAAAGGATCGGCAGCAGCTGAACCATGAAGTCGCCGCCGATTTGAGCGTAGACCAGTGAAGTGGACATGCGCGATATTCCCGAGGTCTTGAAGATGGACGGGGGCGATGGGCGGCATCCGCCGGTCGCGCCCTCCGCATCGACCGTCTGCCGTGATTTCGGGCCGGACTATAGTGTGCTCACCTTCGTTTGCAACCGAATCTGGGTTTCCTAACCGGGTTGTAATCAGGGTACCAGTCGCGCCTCGCGATAGCGCCGGAGCTGCGACAGGATCTCCTCTTCGGTATCCACGGTATCGTGGAAACCCGCCAAACGGATCTTGGTCATGCTGGAGACGACGTCATGCTCCAGCCCCCAGATGAAATCCCCGAAATTCCAGGTGACCACTGCCGACATCGGCTGCTCGATCAGCTTGTGGCGGCGCACCATGGCCTGCCACACCGGCTCCTTGTCGGCCATCCAGTCGCCGAGCCGCAGCGGGCGCGGGATACCGCATCGGATACCATAGAGGCGCGCGATCTTCGGCCACAGGCTCGACCAGCGGAACAGCGCGCCGTCTGTGAGGTTGAAGGCCTGGTTGCGGGCCGCCGGAGCCGTCGCCATCCATTTGAGGCCGCGCGCAAGCTGGCTCGCGTCGGTCGCCTCCATCAGGGCATCGAAGCAGGCGGGCTTACCCGGAAAATCGAGCGGCGTGCCGAATTCGGCGCACATGCCCGCCCACATGCCGATCAGCGGCACGAGGTTGCGCGGCCGCTCCGGCGCGTAGTCGTAGAGGAAGCCCGGGCGCGATGCCGACCACGTCCAGCGGGCGCCTTCGGCACGGGTGCTGAGCAGATCCTGCTGGTCGTAGTAGAAATTCGGCGGCATGTGCCGCGGGTCGTCCTCTTTGGCCGGAAGCCGCATTGGCCCGAGATGCATCCCGTACCATTTGGTGCCTTCGACGAGATGGACGTGGGTCAGGCCGGGCGCCGAGGCCTCCGCCGCATCGAGCAGGCTCTCGAGCATGGCGCGGTTTCCAGCCACGTCCTCGACACCGACTGACGCGTCGGAGAACGTCGCGCGCGCCGTATAGAAGAGATGTGTCGCGCTGGCGCAGCGGGCGAGCGCCGACTTCGTGCTGGCGGGATCGGTGAGGTCGCAGGCGATGTAGGTCAGCCGCTCGCGCTCGAGCTGCGGCGGATTGCGACAGAGGCCGACAACCTCCCACGCCGCATCCGCCAGCAGCACATCGATCAGCCGCTTCGAGGCCGCGCCGGTCGCA
>CAZKZT010000498.1:0-2368 GCA_964557265.1 uncultured Hyphomicrobium sp. | reverse complement strand
CCGATGCCGCGGGAGGTACATTACCACCTCTCGCGGATTTCAAGTTACAAGGGGATTCTGGGCGCGGTCGCGATCCGTCACACCTTCTGCGACGCCTTCAACGCCTGATCGAGGTCTTCGATGATGTCGCGCGAGTCTTCGAGGCCGATCGACAGCCGCACCAGCTCTTCGCCGACACCTGCGCGTGCCAGCTCCTCAGCGCTCATCTGCTGATGCGTCGTGCTGCCCGGATGGATGATCAGTGACTTCGCATCGCCGACGTTCGCGAGATGCGACAGAAGCCGCACGCGCTCGATCAGCACCTTGCCGGCGCGCCGCGCGCCGCCGTCGCCTGATCCCTCCGGCGCCCTGATGCCGAAGCTCATCATGGCGCCGGCGCCGCGCGGACTTTGCTTCATGGCGAGCGCGTGATCAGGATGACTTTCGAGGCCGGGGTACTTCACCCAAGCGACGGCCGGATGCTTCTCCAGGAAAGCCGACACGGCGCGCGCATTCTCGACGTGCCGCGCCATGCGGACAGGAAGCGTCTCGATGCCCTGGAGGAGATGGAATGCGTTGGTCGGGCTCATGCAGGCACCGAAGTCGCGCAAGCCTTCGGCGCGTGCCCGCGCAATGAAGGCGGAAGGCCCGAATTCTTCGGCGAAGACGAGATTGTGGTAGCCTGCGTAGGGCTCGGTGAGCGTTGGGAACTTGTCCGAATTCGCCCAGTCGAAGCGTCCGCTGTCGACGAGCAGGCCGCCGATGGCGATGCCGTGTCCGCCGAGGAATTTCGTCGCTGAATGCATGACGATGTCGGCGCCGTGCTCGAACGGGCGGCACAGGTAGGGCGTCGAGAACGTCGCGTCGATCATCAGCGGGATGCCGTGATCATGCGCGACTTTCGCAACCGCCGCGATGTCGAGCACCTCCAAGCCCGGATTGCCGAGCGTTTCGGCGAACACGAGGCGCGTTTCGGGACGAATGGCGGCGGCGATCGCGTTGGGAGCACGCGGGTCGACCTGCGTCGTGGTGATGCCGAAGCGCGGCAGCGTGTGCACGAACATGTTGTGCGAGCCGCCATAGATGCGGTTCGAGGCGACGATGTGCCCGCCCGCACCCATCAGTGTCGTGATGCCGAGATGCAGTGCCGCCTGCCCGCTTGCGACGGCCACCGCGCCGACGCCGCCTTCGAGCGCGGAGATACGCTCTTCCAGCACGGCGACGGTCGGATTGGAAATGCGCGAATAGATGTGGCCGGCGCGCTCGAGGTTGAAAAGCTCGGCCGCGTGGTCGGCATCGCGGAACACGTAGGAGGTGGTCTGGTAGATCGGCACGGCACGCGCGCCGGTCGTCGGATCGGGCTTCTGCCCGGCGTGCAGCGATAGCGTGTCGAAGCGCGGATACTGATCGTCGGCCATGGCTACCTCCGGAATGTGCTCCTTTCAGTAGCGAAGTGGCTTGAGGCCGACAACCGCGACGTCGATTCCGTCCGTATGCGTGCGCGCTGGGGATAGCGGGGACGGGTGGCGCGCGACGGGGCTTGCAGCTCCCCGAATCACCTAACGCTGAGGGTGGTCAGCGCGGCGCCGGGCGTCGGGGAGAGAGCCATGCGGGATACCAGAATGTTCGGTCGGGGTGGCTTGGTTGCGGCCATGGGGTTGGCATTGGCGGGCTGCTCGGGTGCCACATCACTCAATCTGCCAGGTCTCGGGCCGCAGACGTCGGCGCTCAACGTCTCCGAGAAGCCGGCGCCGGTTGCGCGTGTGGCGTCGCCCGCCGAAACCAAAGCGGCGCGCGCCCGCCTCAGTGAGGCGGCGACGCTCGCCGCGGCACGCACCGATCCGCGCGATGTCGAGTCGGTCCTGTCGGCGGCGCGCATTCTGCGCGGTCAGGGAGACAAGGCGGGCGCGTTGGCACTGCTCGATCAGGCGGGCTCAGCCGCGCCGGGCGATGTGCGATTGCTGCGCGATCGCGGTTTGCTGTCGCTGGAGCTCGGGGCGGTCGCGCGCGCCCAGGATTATCTGCAACGCGCGATCGCCGGTGGGAGCCGTGACTGGCAGACCCATTCGGCACTCGGCACGGCACTCGCGGCGAACGGCAAGTCCAAGGAGGCCGAGCGTGCGTTCGGTGAAGCGCTGAAGCTCGCGCCGGACAATCCAGTCGTGCTCAACAACTGGGCGCTGGCGCTGGCACTCGATGGGCGGCGCGGTGACGCCGAGCGGATGCTGCGCCGGGCCTCTGCGGCGAAGGCGCCGAAGGATGGTGATGCGCGCGTTGCGCAGAATTTATCCCTCGTGAGCCGGATCAGCGAGAGCAGCAAGCCAGCCGAACGCGCGACGCCGCCGCTACCGGCCAAGGACGGGCGGAAGGCGGCCGCGCTTCAGCCGAG
>CAZKZT010000497.1:0-2372 GCA_964557265.1 uncultured Hyphomicrobium sp. | reverse complement strand
GCATCCAGGCCCATCTGCCAGAAGTCGGCTTCGAGGCGCGACGCTTTGGCGAATATGTCTGCAAGCTCGACGAAGCGTCGCTCTGTCATCGCTCGAGCAGCTAGATCATCGAGATGCGCGCGCGACGTCCTTGCCACCGCTTGGTATCCTTCGCCCGCATACTCGCCGATCCACTCGCGATATGGATGATCGACTAGCCTGGCCCCGGCATTGCCTGCCAGTTTGGAGCCAATCTCGGCATAGCCGATGACACAAGGCGACAACGCGACGTGCAGGTCCAGGAGGTCGCCAGACATTCCGCAATCCAGTACGAAGCGAGTGTAAGCGACGGTGGCTTGGTGCTCAGGGATCGCTTCGAGATCTTGCGGTGACACCCCCCAGCGACCGCATAGCCTGACGTGGAGATCCATCTCTCCAAGAATTGCTGCGACACCAGCATTTGCTATCCGCATATCAGCGAGGGTGCGGCTCTTGTATGTCGCTAGTGCGTACGCCCGGGCAAACTGGATCAGAAAGAGGTAGTCCTGCTGCAGGTACGTGACGAACGCAGCTTGAGGCAAGGTTCCCTCTCCGAGCTTGCGAACGAACGCATGGTCAACGTAGCTCTCCCATGCGACCGATGCAGTGCTCTTCAAACGGTCGAAGATGTCCATGGTCGTTTCCGAACCTCGATTTCTGCCTGTCGTCGCGGAGGCACGTCAAACGTCCTCCAAATCGCGCGCTGCTCGCCCTCCTAAAGGCGGCGCAACTTTTCGCACACCGCCTTCTCGCCCCGTCGCTCGACTTCCCTCTCTATGCGCTCAATGCCGTAATCGACCCAATCTTCGGCATCATACCGCTCGATCTGCTTCGACAGCGCCCTCATCGTCGCTCGGTTCGGTCGAACGCCGCAGTTCTCATAGCGCCACTTGAGCGCCGCGTAGTGTTGACCCTCCCTTGCTCCCTTCTCTTGTGCGGACACGTTTGTCGGCAGGCACGCTAGGAGCGCAAGGGCGGCGATGTAACGCATGACAATCTCCGTATTGGTGTACGAGCAGCATACTAGCCGCAAGCCCGGCGCCAACAACTTGCGCACGGCCTCGGGGACTTGGGTCAGGGAGTAGATATTGCGCGTTGCTGGCGATCAATGTCAGGATAACAGCTCCTGAATGGCTCGGTATTTCTCCAATTCCGTTAGCGCATGCCTATCTGCTGCTTTGCGTGAATGCGCTCCGACGCCCCGCAGCACCGGCCATCCATTGAATTTGATGAACTCCTCTAGTTTCTGTTGGACCGCCGCCATGGTCGGCAATTTGCCTTGGTCAAGCTGTTCCTCGATATAGTCGAGCCACATCACCGTTGCGCGGTTCTTTCGCTCGGCTTCGATCGGAGCAAGATAATTGTTGCCGATCGTGACGTCGTCCTTTCGGGGCCCGCGCTTGCCGGCGTAGTACGTCAGACCGCAATCTGGCGAACTGGCATTGCACCTCTCGATGATCAGTTGTGGCGCCGTCATGCTAGTTGCGGCCCATAGCAGCTTGTTCTCCATATCCATGTAGAACACGCGCGCAGTATCGCTCTTCGGATCATAGTCGGCCGTCAAAGTGCAAAGGCGCCTAACCTCGCGGTACGCGTTTGCCGAAGACGCTCGGATCTCCCGGGCAGTCTGTCGGAACTCATCAAGTGCGTCGTCGGAACCGGCGTTCTTCAGGCGCTCTTTGTCAATGTAAAAGCCTTTAGTGAGGATCGAGAAGAGCTTCTCGGTCGCCCACATTCTGAACATCGTGCCCTGTTTAGAGCCGACGCGATATCCCACCGCAATCAGGAAGTTAAGGCCATAGTGCTCGATTTCCCGCGAGACATCCCTGCTTCCCTCCCGTCGAACCAATCGGATTTTCCTATGAGTTGCCGGGTCGTCCGGAAGTTCACCGTCCCCGAATATCCCGCGGAGATGCTCGCTAATTGTGGGCTGGGAAACGCCGAACATCTCGGCCATCTGCGCCTGCGACGCCCAGAACGTGTTGCCTTCGAAGCGGAGATCGACCTGCGCACCATCCTTGGCCATATAGACAAGTATGCGATGTCCGGTGTCATCCTCGGAGAGCGCCACCATGCCGGCACTCTCGCCAGCTAGCGGTGCGCTCGAAGAGGCCACCTCAATACTCGCTGCAATCTTGTCAGTTGACGCCTTGCCGCCGCGTGGCGTCCTATTTTTGGCCATGTCAAAGATCCCGATGACCGACTCGTCGGCCTCATTTTAGCATATCGGCCATCTGCGTTATCCGACTGGGCAGTCGCTCAGCGTTCGATCTCTCGAGCAAACTTCCGCGAGCCAACATCGGCAAACAGAGTCGACCTCCGCAATGCGTGGAATATAGGCTCTGCGCCAGAGT
>CAZKZT010000496.1:0-2384 GCA_964557265.1 uncultured Hyphomicrobium sp. | reverse complement strand
CCCTTCAGCACCACCGCGCTGAGGAACCCCCAGAAACCGATCATGTGCCAGAAGATCGCGCCGATCAGGAAACCGCCAAAGCCCCAGGCGAAAGGCCTGAGCCGCGATGAAAACCGGCCGCGTTTGCCGATCTCGCGCAGCATTTCATCGACGCGATAGCGCACGCCACGTTCGGCGGTGGGGCGTGGCGCATCACGCGCTGCACGTATCGCGGCGACGGCTGAAGCGACCGCCGCACCCTGCGCGTTTTCCCGCGAATCTATGAATGACCCCGACATGGGTCATGTTTGGCCGCGCCGAACTGTGTCGACAAGGTGGCGCCCGCGTCAGTGGCGGATAATCGGCACGATATCCACAAAAGCCGATGACGCCCCGCCGTCAGGTGCGCCGGCCACTGCTCGAACGCGCCGGCGGCACGTGCATCCGATTGGACCGGCACATCCGGCTCTGGTCTTCGTTGCGTCCGCAACGCACCGGCTGGCCTTCGCGGCTGAAACAGATGCGGACCTCGCGCAAACGATTGCCAGGCCCCCCGCAGGCAACGCCGAGCATATCCGACTTCAGCCCCGGATTGGCATCGACGAACGCGTCGACCACATCGCGCGGCGAAATGTGAAAATCGGCGTTCGGCTGCACGAAGCGCGGCGGGATTTTCACCGACGTGAACAAGCGGCGCGACAGTCCATAGTAGCCCTCGGGCGTGAGGCCCGAGCATGTGCCGTGCTTGCGATACTCGTGAATGACGAGACGCGGGCTCGGCATGATGTCGAGCATGCTGTCTATGAGCGGCTGCGGCACGAACGGGCGCTGGCGCGTGCGGCAGTCCTGCGGCCAGCCGCGCTCGTATTGCGGCCACAGCCCATGCAGAACGAACGCGAACTGGCGGCCGTCGCGGCGATTGCACTGCGGATCATTGCGTTCATTGCCAATCGACGCGCAATACGTCGGGCTCCAGGAGAGCACGAGCGCATAGTAGTCGAACCGCCCCGGCACATTGCGCTCACGGTCACGCGACTCATAGGGCGCCCGGCCACCAGGTCCGGGGCCGTACTGAGCCTCGGCAGACGCTGGCACGAACAGCGCCGCAGCGAGCGCCAGCATGGCTAGATTTCTGATCGGCATGTAGGCATTCCCTCGCATCCGGCGTCGCCCCGCTAGGCGATGTTCTGAGGCCGCGCAATATAGCGGCCCTCCCCCGCCACGCCAAACTGGATCGCGCACATCGCGCACCGCTTGACGGCGATGGCGCCCAGCGCACGCCACCCTGACGTTCAGCGCATGGATGATCGGTTGCAGAGCAGGCGTTCATACGCCAAGTCCAGATGAACGATCCTTCAACCTGGAGCTTTGTATGGCAGACCTTTCGGCATTCCCGATCACCAAGCGCTGGCCCGCGAAGCATCCTGACCGGCTGCAGCTCTATTCGCTTCCGACCCCGAACGGCGTCAAAGTCTCGATTATGCTCGAGGAGATCGGGCTGCCTTACGAGCCGCACACCATCGACATCGGCAAGAACGAGACCTGGATTCCCGAGTTCCTGTCGCTCAATCCCAACGGCAAGATCCCCGCAATCATCGACCCGGACGGCCCTGGCGGCAAACCGCTCGGCCTGTTCGAGTCCGGCGCCATCCTCGTCTACCTCGCGGAGAAAACCGGCAAGCTGATCCCCGCCGACGCCGCCAAGCGCTACGAGACGCTGCAGTGGGTGTTCTTCCAGATGGGCGGCATCGGCCCGATGTTCGGCCAGCTCGGCTTCTTCCACAAGTTCGCCGGCAAGGACATCGAGGACAAACGCCCGTTCGAGCGCTACCGCGCCGAGACCGAGCGCCTGCTCGGCGTCATCGAAACGCGACTCGACGGGCGCGAGTGGATCATGGGCGACGACTATTCGATCGCTGACATCTCGATGCTCGGATGGGTGCGCAATCTCGTCGGTTTCTACGGCGCCCGCGAGATCGTTCACTTCGACAAGCTGCAGCGCGTTCCCGCCTGGCTCGAGCGCGGGCTCGCCCGGCCCGCCGTGCAGCGCGGCATCGAAATTCCCAAACGGCCGTAAAGCAAAACGCCGGCACCGCAAATGAGAGCCGCCGCACGTTTCCGTGCGGCGGCTTTTCACGTCTCAAGTCGCCATCACGCGAGGAAATCGCCGTACATGCGCTGTGCCCACTTGAAGTCCTCTTCGAGGAGGTCGGGCGAGCGGATGTCGACATCGAGCTGCGTCTGCTCGACCGTGCCATCCGGCATGAGCTGATAGTCGAACTGCACCGAGATCGCCTCACGCGGCTCGCCGTTGACCATCATGTAGCAGAGGTTGTCCGGCAGCAGCGTCTTGACCTCTTTGCCCTTGAGGCGTTGGCCGATGTAGGTCGCCACGATCTTGCCGA
>CAZKZT010000495.1:454-2409 GCA_964557265.1 uncultured Hyphomicrobium sp. | reverse complement strand
ACGCTATGATGATCAACTTACGCTATAATGCGATATGCTGAACGAATGGGGAAGCCTAAAATTTGCTGTCCTGTCGGTCAGGAGGAGGATGATTGGGCTTTCTGCTACGCAGAATTTCTATGGCCATCCCAACGCTGGCGCTCGTCGCCATAGCTGTGTTTGGTCTTATGCGCCTGGTGCCCGGCGATCCGGCGGCTCTGATGCTTGGGGACTTGGCCACCGAGGCAAGCCTCGAGGACGCACGGGTTCGGCTGGGTCTCGACAAGGATGTCGTCACGCAGTTTTTTATCTGGCTCACGAACATCTTGTCGGGAGACTTCGGGCAGTCGATCACGACGCGCGAGCCTGTGCTAGGGCTGGTCCTCCGTCATTTTCTCATCAGCGCTCAGGTCGTGCTCCCTGCCGTTCTTTTCGCCTGTGCGATCGCGACGCCAGCCGGCGTCATCGCGGCTTGGAAACAAGACACCTGGGTGGACGTGACGCTTGTCGCGGTGGCTACAGTGCTCCTCTCCGTGCCGACCTTCTGGCTCGGTCTTCTGATCCTTCTCTTCTTCGGCCTGCAGCTCGGTTGGCTGCCCGTCGTTGGCTACGTGTCCATTCGCGAGGACGCTTACGCGGGGCTCCTGTATCTGCTCATGCCGGTATTGACGCTGTTCCTCCACGAAATTGGTGTCTTCCTCCGGATGTCGCGTGCATCCACGCTTGAAGTTCTGCGGCTCGACTACATCACGCACGCCCGTGCCAAGGGATTGTCGGAAGCGCAGGTTCTACGTCGTCACGTACTCAAAAACTCATTCGGTCCGTCTTGGACCCTTGTTGGCCTGGTTCTTGGCAACCTTCTTGGTGGCATCGCCGTCGTCGAGACAGTTTTCTCCATCCCCGGTCTCGGCAGATTGCTCGTCGATTCCATTTACGGAAGGGACTACCCGGTGATCCAGGGATGCATGCTGCTCATTGCGATGACCTACATGATCGTCAACTTGATAGTGGATATCACCTATCCCGTGTTCGATCCGCGCGTCGGAGTCGAATGATGCGCGTCAATTTCAAGACAGGCCTTGGCATCGCCCTGGTTGGGCTGGTCTGCGGTGCCGCATTGCTGAGTCTCTTCTGGCTACCCAATGATCCGATGCGGATCGTGTTCGGCGATCGCCTGCGTGCGCCATCGTTGCGCTATCTTTTGGGAGCCGACGAGTTCGGCCGTGACGTGCTTACGCGTCTGATGGTCGGTGGCGCGACCAGCGTCTGGATCAGCTTGTTGACAGTTACGCTCGCTGTCATCTGCGGGGCAACGATCGGGCTTCTTTCTGGTTACGTGCGCGGATGGACGGATCGCATCCTCATGGCGATGAACGATGCGCTTCTTGCCTTTCCCGGCATTCTGCTTGCGCTTGGTCTTCTCGCGGTGATCGGGCCGAGCAAATACGGCATCGTGCTTGCGTTGAGCATAGCCTACACGCCGTCGGTCGCGCGCATTGTGCGTGGCTCGGTTTTGTCGATCCGCGAGCGAGAGTTCGTCGACGCTTCTGTCGTCATGGGTAACAGTGGTTTCACGACGGTCGCCCGGCACATTCTGCCAAACTGCCTCGCACCCATTGCCGTGTTTGCGACGTCGATGTGCGGCTACGTCCTCCTGGCCGAAAGTGCATTGTCGTTCCTTGGGCTCGGCGTGCCGCCGCCCGCTCCGACCTGGGGGAACATGCTCGCGAGTGCGCGACCATTCATGTCGCAGGCGCCGTGGCTGGCTATCTACCCGGGCCTCTGCATTTCCTTGACGTTGCTCGGGATAAACCTTTTGGGAGATGCGCTGCGCGACCGCCTCGATCCCCACATGCGCGGAGTGCGGTGATGGAACCTATGCTCTCCGTTAAAGGCTTGTCGCTGTCTGTTCGCAGAACGGGTAATCCGGTGGTCAGTGATCTCAGCTTCGATGTCGGCGCGGGAGAGATCATCGG
>CAZKZT010000495.1:0-444 GCA_964557265.1 uncultured Hyphomicrobium sp. | reverse complement strand
CATGGCGGCGCGCGCCGTCGTCCGCTTGCTGCCGGCCGCCATTCGGTGCGATGCGGGATCAATATTCCTTGGCGGCGAGGATATCGCGTCTGTCACGCCGAAGCGGTTGCGTGACATCCGTGGTTCCGAGATCGGGATGGTCTTTCAGGAACCGATGACGTCGTTGAATCCATCCATGACGATCGGTCGTCAGATGGAAGAGGCACTTGTTCTGCATCGGAAGCATGATAGCAGAACGAGAATGGCCATGATGTCGGATATGCTCAAGCGTATCGGCATCAATGACGTGAACTCGGCCCTGGCGGCCTACCCTCATGAGTTCTCGGGCGGCATGCGCCAGAGAATCATGCTGGCTTCCGTCATGCTGCTGAAGCCGCGCCTTCTCATCGCCGACGAACCAACGACAGCGCTGGATGCCATCGTTCAGCGCGACGTCATGGACCT
>CAZKZT010000494.1:0-2416 GCA_964557265.1 uncultured Hyphomicrobium sp. | reverse complement strand
CAAGCTGATCGACACCATGATCAGCTTGGTGTCACCCATCTTCACGCCGTCGCGAAGATGCATCACGTGCGGCGCCTGGCTCATGCTCTCCTGGCCACCGGCGACAACGATCGAGGCCGAGCCGTCCTGGATCTGCTGGGCGCCAAGGGCGACCGCGCGCAGGCCGGAGCCGCACAGCTGGTTCATACCCCAGGCCGGCGCATCCACCGGGATACCGGCGCCGATCGACGCCTGACGGGCCGCATTCTGGCCAACGCCCGCGGTCAGAATCTGCCCCATGATGACCTCGGAGACATCGCCGGCTGCGACGCCGGCGCGGCTCAGCGCACCCTGGATGACGGTCTTGCCAAGCTCGTGCGCGGGCAGGCTCGCCAGTGCACCGTTGAACGAGCCCACCGGCGTGCGGGCTGCGCTCGCGATCACGATCGTCGAGGAATCTGCGCTCATCGTCGTCTCCTGGGTGATCAGGTCGTGCCTCGTCAGCGCGGCCCGGAAGGGGATCCGGCTCAACCGGAACTGGTCCATATATAATGGTACGATTACAGTCGATCCAGCCACCGGGCAACGGCGTCGCGCGGAAACCAAGTCGCTCTTCACTGCTGCGAAGGTGTAATCCAAGGTTTCCCGACCGGGTACGGGCGTGATACCATTGTCGCATGTCAAGGACCAAGAGGCGCTCACGGCCATGCTGAACAAGTCGGACGCACCTGCAGGCAAAGACGCGGCCACGGCCAGAAAAGAGCCGGTCGTCATCAAGAAGTACGCCAACCGGCGGCTCTACAATACCGAGACCAGCACGTACGTGACGCTGGAGGATCTGGCGCAGATGGTGCGCTCGGAGCGCGACTTCGTCGTCTTCGATGCCCGCACCGGCGACGACCTGACCCACTCGGTGCTGACCCAGATCATCGTCGAGCAGGAGAGCCGCGCCGGCTCGCAGACACTGTTGCCGGTGCCGTTCCTGCGCCAGCTCATCCGCTTCTACGGCGGCGCCATGGAGCAGATGGTGCCGAGCTACCTGCAGGTCAGCCTCGAGACACTGACGCGCGAGCAGGACCGCTTCCGCAAGCAATTCGCCAACGCCTTCACACCGCACGGCGCGCTCGAGGCGTATCAGGAGCAGGCGCGCAAAAACCTGCAGCTGTTCGAGCAGGCGATGACGATGTTCACGCCGTTCTCGGGCACCAAGCCGAGCGGCAAGCCCGAAGAGCAGGCTGCGAAGACCGACGCCGGCGACAAGCCCGCATCGGTGAAGGCTCCGGCTGCCGCGGCCGACGCGCCGAAGGACAGCGATGAGCTGACCGCAATGCGCAACGAGCTCGCGGCCATGCAGGCACGCATCGAGAAGCTGGCCAAAACGAAAACCTGAGCGCAAGGCCGACTTGTCGACCGCGCGGCAGGCCGCTGGCATTCCGCACACGCCGCCTGCACTTGCACTCGCCTCGGTTTGGCGTCATCCTTTTGTCAAAGACAGACAGGAGGCGCCCGTGAGCGATACGGAACCGATAAGTCTTCGCGCTGGCTACGGCTCGAGCGGCTCATCCCATCAGGCGGCTCGCGCGCCGTCACCCACCCCGTCGATCGTTGTCTTCAGCCGGCGCGAATTGCTCGCTATTCTCGACGTTTATGGGCGGCAAGTGGCCGCCGGCGAATGGCGCGACTACGCGATCGACCACGGCCGCGAAACGGCGACCTTCTCTATCTTCCGACGCTCCAGCGAAGTGCCCCTCTATCGAATCGAGAAGACACCGAAGCTCACGCGCAAGCAGGGTGCCTACAGCGTCGTCAGTGCGACCGGGCTGATCCTGAAACGCGGCAACGAACTCGATCGCGTGCTCGCGGTCATCGACAAGAAGATGCGGCTCGTCGTTTAGCGCATCTGCGAACCGAGCAGCGCGATCGAAGACAGGCGCCACAAAGGAAAACGATGTCGGCCGAGATCATCAATCTGCGTCAGGTGCGTAAGCAGCGCGAACGCGAGCGCAAAGCCGCCGAGGCGGAAGAGAACCGGATCCGCTTCGGCCGCACCAAAGCCGAACGCACGCTCGCCGAAACCGCGCGCACCCGCGCTGAGCAGACACTCGACGGCCATCTCAGAACGGATCCGGATATGGTGGCGACCGCCTCCGGCATTGCGGACGATAGCGGGACGACGCCCGGCCCCGCACCTGAAACGCCATCCGACACGCCACGATGAGGCCGCTCAAACGCTCGTTTTCGCTCCGCGGACATCGGACATCGATTTCGCTCGAGCAGCCATTCTGGAGCGCCCTCCAGGATATTGCCGGGCATGAACGGACCTCGCTGGCGAAACTGGTCGGCGAAATCGATCAAAATCGAGGCGGATCAGGCCTTTCGAGCGCCGTCCGCATTCGAATTCTGGATTACTACCGGCAACGATGCGTTAACGTACCTA
>CAZKZT010000493.1:2331-2418 GCA_964557265.1 uncultured Hyphomicrobium sp. | reverse complement strand
ACCACGCCGTCTCCGGCCTCCTTGGCGCTGCCGTACGCGTCGAGTTCGAACAGGGCCGGCGCCAGCGCCTTGCACCGGTTGTGGCCC
>CAZKZT010000493.1:1035-2321 GCA_964557265.1 uncultured Hyphomicrobium sp. | reverse complement strand
GTGCCCCTGGCACTTCTCCGGATCGACGCGGACCCGCACGACCTTGCCCGCCATGTCATTCCCTCCATTTTTTGCTTATTTAGAATGCTTATGGTCTACGTCTGCGGGCCCTCGCGCAAGAGAGTCGTTATGCTGAGCGACTTTTCGCGCGGGCCCTGCGGCCTGGGCGCCCGCGTTGACAGCGGTCGGCGCCCAAGCGTACGACCGGCCACCGAATTCACCCGACACTGACGGCTTGATCATGCTCGAGAAGACTTACACGCCCGCCGACATCGAAGCCCGCATCCATGAGGAGTGGGAAACTGCGGAGGCCTTCAAAGCGGGCCGCCCCGAGCGCGCGGGCGCGCCCGCCTACTGCATCGTCATCCCACCGCCGAACGTAACGGGCTCGCTCCACATCGGGCACGCGCTCAACAACACGCTGCAGGACATCCTCTGCCGTTACGAACGGATGCTCGGCAAGGACGTGCTCTGGCAGCCGGGCATGGACCACGCCGGCATCGCGACGCAGCTCGTCGTCACCCGCCAGCTCGCCGAGAAGCAGATCCAGTACCAGGACCTCGGCCGCGAGACATTCGTCGAGAAGGTCTGGGAATGGAAGGCGCAGTCCGGCGGCACCATCATCAACCAGTTGAAGCGCCTCGGCGCCTCCTGCGACTGGAGCCGCGAGCGTTTCACCATGGACGAGGGCCTGTCCGAGGCCGTCCTCAAGGTGTTCGTCGAGTTGTATCGCGCGGGTCTCATCTATCGCGACAAGCGGCTGGTGAACTGGGACCCGGCGTTCCAGTCGGCGATTTCCGATCTCGAAGTCGAGCCGCGCGAGCATACCGGCTCGTTCAAGTGGAAGGCAATCCGGTTGCGTATGACGGCGCGGCGCTGGCGAAGGTGCTGGCGCGCGATCCGAGCGGGCACATGTATTACATCCGCTACGCGATCGAAGGCGCGCCGGGTGAGTTCGTCACCGTCGGCACGACTCGGCCCGAGACGATGCTCGGCGACACCGGCGTCGCGATCCATCCCGATAACGAGAAACTCAAGCATCTGATTGGCAAGAAGGCCATCCTGCCGCTGGTCGGCCGCGCGATCCCGATCGTCGGCGACACTTACGCCGATCCCGAGAAGGGCACCGGCGCGGTGAAGATCACGCCCGCGCACGACTTCAACGACTGGGACGTCGGCAAGCGCACCGGCCTCGAGGTGATCAACATTCTCGATGCGACCGCGCACATCAACGAGAACGCGCCGGAGGCTTATCGCGGCCTCGATCGCTTCGAAGCGCGCGTGAA
>CAZKZT010000493.1:0-1025 GCA_964557265.1 uncultured Hyphomicrobium sp. | reverse complement strand
CGGCGTCATCGAGAAGATCGAGCCGCACACGCACGCGGTTCCGCACGCCCAGCGTGGCGATGCGGTCGTCGAACCGTGGCTGACCGACCAGTGGTACGTCGACGCGGCGACGCTCGCGAAGCCGGCGATGGAAGCCGTGCGCGCCGGCAAGACGACATTCGTTCCCGACAAGTACGCCGCCGACTATTTCCGCTGGCTCGAAAACATCCAGCCGTGGTGCGTGTCGCGCCAGCTCTGGTGGGGCCATCAGATTCCCGCGTGGTACGGCCCCGACGGCAAATACTTCGTCGCGCATGACGAGGCGGAGGCCGTGTCTCAGGCCCACCAGCACTACGGCAAGCCGGTCGACCTGACGCGCGACTCCGACGTGCTCGATACGTGGTTTTCCTCCGCGCTGTGGCCGTTCTCGACGCTCGGCTGGCCCGAGCAGACGAAGGAGCTCGGCCGCTACTATCCGACGAGCTGCCTCGTCACCGGCTTCGACATCATCTTCTTCTGGGTTGCCCGCATGATGATGATGGGCACCCACTTCATGAAGGAGGTGCCGTTCCACGACGTCTTCATCCACGGCCTCGTCCGCGACGAGAAGGGCCGCAAGATGTCGAAGACGCTCGGCAACAGCATCGATCCGCTGGAGCTGATCGAGAAGTACGGCGCCGACGCGCTGCGCTTCACGCTCGCCGCGCTCACGACGCAGGGCCGCGACGTCAAGATCTCGACCCAGCGCGTCGAGGGCTATCGCAACTTCGCGACCAAGCTCTGGAATGCCGCGCGGTTCATGGAAGTGAACGAGTGCCGCCGCGTCGAAGGTTTCGATCCAAAGGCCATCAAGCACACGCTCAACCGCTGGATCGCGGGCGAGACCGAGCGCGCGATCGCCGAGGTGGAAAGCGCGATCAAGGCGTACAAGTTCAACGCCGCCGCCGGTGCCGCCTACCAGTTCGTATGGGGCGTCACCTGCGACTGGTACCTGGAACTCGCCAAGCCGTTGCTGACCGGTGATGACGCGGCGGCGAAGGCGGAGA
>CAZKZT010000492.1:0-2423 GCA_964557265.1 uncultured Hyphomicrobium sp. | reverse complement strand
GGGATCGATATCCACCGGCGCCTGCCGCACGAACGCATCGCCAAGACCATCCAGCGCCGCGACACGCGACGGGTTCTTGAAGTTCAATGGTACGAACACCGGCGGCAACATGCTGGGTCTCTCGCTGAACTGGATGCCGAGACCCGCCAGCACCTCGCGTTGGGCTTCTGGCGCAACGGCGCCATCCGATGGCGCCCAAAGCACGAGATCCGCCTCCGCGACTTCAGCCGCGAGTGTCTTGAGGTGCTTGCGGTTCGCGGGATCGGCTTGCGAGACGCGCACATCGATGCCAACCAGCGGCCAGACGACGGCAGGCGCTGCCTCCAGGTCCTTCTCGTCGAGCCTGTCGAGCATCGCGCGCGCCTGGTCCTGCTCGACCATGCGCAGCAGAGCTGCCGCCGTCTCCCGCGCCTTCGCGCCGCCCGCAACGAGGACGGTGATCGGCGCACGCGCCAGCGCCGCCAGATCATCCGGTCCACCGCGCGCTTCGGCGGCGTCCGATACCCGTTCACGCGCGATCTTGAGCCGGCCGCCATAGAGATCGATCGCGGCCCGGCCGACCTCCTCGACGTAAGCCTCGACCAGCCCCCGCATCACGTGCTCGCGGCCCCACTGAAACAGTGCCCGCGACAGACGCTCGCGCGCTTCATTGGTCAACGCCGTCGCTGGATTGACCAGACGCACGAGCCGCCAGATATCGTAGACACGCTCGGCGGTGCCGAGCAGGTGTCGCCATTGGTAGACCGCGAGGAACTGGGAGACCGTCATCCGGTCACCGAACGGTACGTTGGTTTCGATGATGCGGCCGAGGCGGCGGCTCACCCGCTCGGCGATGGCAAGGGCCTCAGGCAGCGTGAACTGCCACACGGCATCATCACGCGTCGGATGCAGGCGCCGTGCGACCACATCGATCGTGTTGCGCCCCAACAGCACGACTGAATCGAGATCCGTCATCCGCTCGAGATCAACGCGCGACGCGACGACCTTGACGTCGGCCCACGCTTTGGCTTCGAGCGGACTCCAGGTCGGATCGACAAGGCCTGGATCGGATACGCCGCCAGCGGCAGGCGTCGGTGCCTCCGCCGCTGACACAGGGCGCCGCAACGCTCCCGCAATGAGCAGGCGCTGGAGCAGCGTCACGATGACGATGCAGGCAAGCGCACCCAGCGCCCACCACAGCACGTATCCATTCTGCCAGAGGTAAAGGCCGCCGAGCGGCACCAGCGATAGCGTCGGCAACAGCAGCGCGGTGGCGATCAGGATGTATCGCGTTGCGCTGATGGCGGGGCTGGGGTTTGCCATCGCGAGTGCTCACCTCCGCGGGGTGCCAAACAAAGTTCGGCAGCCACACGAGACGGGAGGCCTCTCGGTGACTGCCGGCCGCATAACGCAATGGTCATGCGGGCGTCGTGCGATGATCGCCGATCAGGCGCGCCGTATCCAGCCCCCTATGAGCGCAATGATGAACAGCACGATTGCGACCCAGAACAGGAGACGCGCGCCCTCCATGGCGGTGCCGGCAACGCCGCCGAAACCGAAGAATGCCGCGACCAGCGCTACAACGAGAAAGACCACGGCATAGTAAAGCAGGTTGCCCATGTGCGTTGCTCCTCAGACAGTCGGATTACGCCGGTTGAACGCTGCTACGTTACAATTCGTTCCGTTGCCCTCGTTTTGCGGCGGCCGGGGATGACGACGGCGACGAGACGCAACCAAACCCCGTACATGGCGTTTGGGCGTTGCGCGGAGCGCGACCGCGAAGGGTGACGCAGCGTGCGCGCCTGCAGGTCACCGGAGACCTTCCATGCCCCTTCTCGCCGACAGCCTGCGCAATCTTTCCGCATCGCTGATCGTGATGGCGCTCGTCATCACGGCTCTGGTGGTCGGCAGCGCACTCTTCATTCCACTCGCCATCGCGGTCGTCATCGCATTCATCCTCGCACCGGTGGTGCGATGGCTTACGGCGCGGCGCGTCCCGCAGCCGGTGGCGGCGATCGGCGTTCTCGGCTTGACGATGGCGATGCTTGTCGGCCTGTCGCTCGCGTTCAGCGCGCAGCTCCTGTCGCTCACCGCGGATCTCGGCACGTACAAGCAGAACCTCGTCGAGAAGGTGCGCACCGTCGCCGATCTCGGACGCAGCGACGGACTGATCAAGCGTGCCGTTGCGACCCTTGAAAGCCTCGGCACGGAGATCGAACGCGAACTCGGGCGCGGCGCCACGGCGGGACAAGGCAATGTGGTTGTTCAACAGCAGCAACAGGGCACCACGACCGACATCCTGAATGGTGTCATCACCGTCCTCGAGCCACTTGCGCAGGCGGGTATCACGATTTTATTCGCCGTTCTCTTGCTGCTTCAGCATCACGATATTCGCGACCGCATCATCCGCATCGCCGGCACCGATCGCATGAGCGGCACCGCCG
>CAZKZT010000491.1:0-2435 GCA_964557265.1 uncultured Hyphomicrobium sp. | reverse complement strand
GGTGCCTCATTTTTTATTAAGGTCTTTGTGGCGCGAATCAGTGGATGGCGCCACGTTTCAGCCTCTACGCCAACACGCGAATCAGAAAGGTCTTTCCGCCAGGAGGACCTGTCATGTCGCGTTATCTATTCAGCGTTCAGACCGCTCGCAAGCTGGTTTCTTTGGCGTTGGCGACCGCACTCGTTGCGCCTGCCGCGATTTGGGGCGGGCTGGCCGCCCGAACGCCCCCGACCGCTTTTCTGCCGGGCGGCGCCGTGCCCCAGAGTCCGCCCCAGACTCCTGAAATCCAAGGCATTCCCCGGGTGCTCGACGGCGACACCATCGAAATCGCGGGCACCCGGATCCGGCTCGAGGGCATCGATGCCCCGGAAGGCGATCAGTCCTGTGCGAAGGCAGGCGGCGGCACCTGGGCGTGTGGTAAGGTCGCGACGGTAGAGCTGGAGCGGCTTATCGGCCGGTCGGCGGTGACATGCGCCAGCCGCGGCACTGACAAATATGGCCGCATGCTCGGCATCTGCCGGGTGCACGGCATGGATCTCAACGCCGAAATGATCCGGCGCGGTTTGGCTTGGGCATTCGTCAAGTATTCAAGCAGTTACGTGACTGATGAGGCAGGCGCGCGCGCCCGGCGGGTCGGCATCTGGCAGGCGCCCACGGTCACCGCATGGGATCACCGGGCCGGGCGCTGGGCCGATGCCGAGGGGGCCGCCCCTCGCGATGCGCCGTCCCGCGACTGCATCATCAAGGGCAATATCACCAGCAATGGTCGCATCTACCACATGCCTTGGAGCCCTTGGTACGGCAAGGTCCGGATCGAGACCGGGAAGGGTGAACGCTGGTTCTGCACCGAGAGCGAGGCGGTGGCAGCCGGGTGGCGTCCAGTGCACGTAAACTGAGCCCTGATTTCGGCTGTTTTCGCTCGCCTCTGTTGCGCTTTCGTGTATAAGGCAGCGGTCTTGCGCACCTCTTTATGGGGTGCGGAGCCCGTGACGCGACCCTGCTGGACGACATCCCGGCTGTGGCCGCAGATGCGGCGCGACATCTCCCAAGATGCCCTGCCCGCCATCATCCGAAAAACCATAGTGCAGTTGGCTGTGCCGGCTGCCAAATCGAAAGGACAACCCGATGTCGCTGACCGCAGAGCGCAAGCAAGAGGTGATCAAGAGTTTCGCGACCAAGGACAAGGACACCGGCTCGCCGGAAGTTCAGATCGCGATCCTGACGGAGCGGATCAACGGTCTTTCGGACCACTTCAAGGAGCACAAGAAGGACAACCACTCGCGCCGCGGCCTCCTCAAGATGGTCAGCCAGCGCCGCCGGTTGCTCGACTATGTGCGCTCGAAGGACGAGGCCCGCTATCAGAAGATCATCGAGCGCCTCGAACTGCGTCGCTGATCGCAACGGCGTGCGCAAATCGCGGTCGATAAATTGATGTGAGGGCGAGGCGGGGACAGCTCGACCCGCCTCCCGAATGTGATGAAGCGCCATGCCCAGGGGGGCAGCGGCGCTAGAGCTGTCGAGAACGAAGGACACGTATGGAAATGTTCAACACGCACAAGGTCGAGATCGAGTGGGGCGGCCGCAAGCTGACCCTCGAGTCCGGGCGCATGGCCCGTCAGGCGGATGCCGCCGTCTATGCCCAGTACGGCGAGACCAGCGTGCTGGCGACTGTCGTCGCTGCCAAGAAGCCGAAGCCGGGAATCGATTTCTTCCCGCTGACCGTGAACTACCAGGAGAAGTTTTTCGCCGCCGGCAAGATTCCCGGCGGCTTTTTCAAGCGCGAAGGCCGTCCGACCGAGAAGGAGACGCTGACCTCGCGCCTGATCGACCGTCCGATCCGCCCGCTGTTCGTCGAGGGCTTCAAGAACGAGACGCAGGTCGTCGTCACGGTGCTGAGCCACGACCTCGAGAATGATCCCGACATCCTGGCGATGGTTGCGGCTTCCGCGGCGCTGACGCTGTCGGGTCTGCCGTTCCTCGGCCCGATCGGTGGCTCGCGCGTCGGCCTTATCAACGGCGAATTCGTGCTCAATCCGATGCTGGATGAGATGGCGAACAGCGATCTCGATCTCGTCATCGCCGGCACCACTGACGCCGTGATGATGGTCGAGTCGGAAGCGAAAGAGCTCACCGAAAAGCAGATGCTCGATGCGGTGATCTTCGGCCAGCGCGGCTTCCAGCCGGTGATCGACGCGATCATCAAGCTCGCCGAGAAGGCAGCGAAGGAGCCGTGGGACTTCCAGCCGACCGACACCAGCGCCGAGCAGGCGCAGATGAAGGCGCTGATCGAGCAGGACCTGCGCACCGCCTTCGCAACGCCGGAGAAGCAGCAGCGCTACGCGCTCATCGACGCGGCGAAGGCGAAGGCCTTCGAGGCGATGCTGCCGGCCGATGCCGACGCGTCTGTCGGCGCCAAGCTGGGCGGCGTGTTCAAG
>CAZKZT010000490.1:0-2448 GCA_964557265.1 uncultured Hyphomicrobium sp. | reverse complement strand
TTGCCGCGGTCCGCAACGCCTTCGGCTACTGCGGCCGCGGGGCTGCCTCGCCGGTTGGAGATTTTACTTCGCGCTCTTCGAGCGCCACCGATATGGAGCGCTCGAAGAGCGCGAGGTGAAAATTCGACCGAGAGGCAGCCCCGCGGCGGCAGTAGCCGAAGGCGTTGCGGACCGCGGCAAAGAAAGCCCTACCCGCCCGCCACGCCCTGCGTGTTGACGTAGACGGCATAGAGCGACTGGCTCGCGGCCATGAACAGGCGGTTGCGCTTGAGGCCGCCGAAACACAGGTTGGCACACCGTTCAGGCAGCGCGATGTGCCCGATCGGCCGGCCGTCCGGCGCGAACACGCGCACGCCGTCGAGTTCCGCCGTGCCCATGCCCCAGCCGCACCACAGGTTGCCGTCCACGTCGACGCGGAAGCCGTCCGGCGTACCGCCCGCGGCATCGATGAGCACGCGCCGGTTGGCGATCCGCGTGCCGTCCGCCGTCACGTCGAACGCGGAGATCAGCCGATTGGGCGCGGCGCGGGACTCGACCACATAAAGCACACTCTCATCCGGCGAGAACGCGAGGCCGTTCGGCCCCGGAATGTCATCGGCGAGCAGATCGATCCGGCCGCTCACACCATCGATGCGGTAGAGCCCGTGCGGCAGCTCGGGATCCGCCTTGTAGCCCTCGTAGTTGCCGAGCAGCCCGAATGGCGGATCGGTGAACCAGATGCTGCCGTCCGATTTCACGACCACGTCGTTCGGCGAGTTCAGCCGCTTGCCATCGAAGCGATCGGCAAGGACGGTGATGCTGCCGTCATACTCTGTGCGGATGACGCGGCGGCCGCCGTGCTCGCAGGTCACGAGCCGGCCCTGACGGTCGCGCGTGTTGCCGTTGGCATAGTCGGACGGCTTGCGGAACACCGACGTGGCGCCGGTCTCCTCGTCCCAGCGCATGATGCGGTTGTTCGGAATGTCGCTCCACAAGAGATAACGCCCGTCACCGAACCAGACGGGCCCTTCCGCCCAGCGAAAACCGGTCGCCAGCCGCTCGACCGCGCCCAGCGCGATCACGTAGCGCTGAAAATCCGGATGCAGGATGCGGATCGCGGGATCGGGATAATACGTCGCAGGCGTCCATCCGCGCCGCGGCTCGGCAGCAGTGCCCTCGCTCATCCGGTCTTCCTCCGTGGTTCTTTTCTGATTGATGTGCACGCCAAACTTACGGGATTGCCCGCGCCAACGCACGCACCGCCATGCACAGCTTATGCTCTATTCATCTCATTGCCACCGGGCGCACGCTTGCACCCCCCGCCCGCGTCGTGTCACATCGACGAAACTGCGAGATGATTCGGACACGCATCAAACGGTAGTTTGTGTGTCTGGCGATCTGAGGATATGCGCGCCTCGCAGCATTCAAAGTTTGCGCGTCCCGCGCAGGGGGATTAAGTCATGGGATCTCTTGCCCAACGCCGGTCCATGCCGCGAAAACCCGACACCGCCAATTCCGACGAACCGCTGCCGCTCTCGATCGCGAGCGCGCTCCGGACGCTCGAAGCCGAGAACTCCGGACTGACGGCGCTGATGGTCGCGCTCCAGAACGGGCTCGGCGAGGCTTTCGAGGCGGCCGTGCAGGCGCTCGTGAAGGCGGAAGGCCGGGTGATCGTCAGCGGCATCGGCAAATCGGGCCACGTCGGGCGCAAGATCGCGGCGACCTTCGCCTCGACCGGCACACCCGCGTTCTTCATCCACCCCTCGGAAGCCGCCCACGGCGACCTCGGCATGGTCACGCCGAAGGACGTGCTGCTTGCGATCTCGTGGTCCGGCGAGACGATCGAGCTCAAGAACATCGTCACCTATTCGCGCCGCTTCGGCGTGCCGCTGATCTCGATCACGTCGCGCGCCGCGTCCGCGCTTGGACAGGCGTCGGACGTCGTGATCGAGCTGCCGCGCGCCAGCGAAGCCTGCCCGCACGGCCTCGCGCCAACCACCTCGACCACCATGCAGCTCGTGATCGGCGACTGCCTCGCCGTGGCGCTGCTCGAAGCGCGCGGCTTCACCGCGACCGACTTCAAGGTGTTCCATCCGGGCGGCTCGCTTGGCGCCCAGCTCAAGTTCGTCTCCGACCTGATGCACAAGGACGACCGGCTGCCGCTCGCGCGCATCGACGCGCCGATGACGGAAGCGCTGGTAACGATGACGCAGAAGGCGCTCGGCTGTCTCGGCGTCGTCGACGGCGAGGGACAGCTCGTCGGCATCATCACCGACGGCGACTTGCGCCGCCACATGGGCCCGGCGCTGCTCGCGTCGACGGCAGGCCAGATCATGACGCCGTCGCCGAAGACCATCAAGCCGACGGCGCTCGCCTCCTCCGCACTCGACGTGCTCAACAAGGCGCGGATCACGACACTGTTCGTCGTCGAGCGCGGCAAACCGATCGGCCTCCTGCACGTCCACGACC
>CAZKZT010000489.1:0-2455 GCA_964557265.1 uncultured Hyphomicrobium sp. | reverse complement strand
TTGCGGCGAAGGGTCCCGACCATCTCTACCGCGGCGAACTTGGTGAGCGCATCGTTGCCCATCTTGCGCGTCATAGCGGCACGATGACCATGGCGGATCTCGCCGCCGTGAAAGCGCGCTGGCGCGACCCGTTGACGGCTTCCTATCGTGGCTACGACATCCACGTCCCGCCGCCTGCCTGCGAGGGCTTCCAGTTCCTGCTGAGCCTGCGCATCCTCGACGGCTTCGATCTCGCCAGTCTCGAGAAGGATGGGCCGGAGCATCTCGACCTCGTCTATCGCGCGATCCGTCTCGCCGCGGGCGTGCGCATCGCCAGCAACAATCCATCGCCCGCGCGCCTCGCGGAGATCATGTCGGACGCCTCGGTCGAGGCGCTGCGGGCGCGGGTGCGCGACGGCAAGCCGATCACGGGGCCGACCGAGCAGTGGGTGCCGCAGGAAAAGGAAGATCCGGCGCACACCACGTCGTTCTCGATCTGCGATGCGGAGGGCAACCTCGTCTGCATCACCAACAGTCTCGGCAGCCCGTTTGGCAGCGGCGTCGTCGTGCCCGGCACCGGCCTCACGCTCAACAACTTCCTCTACTGGGCGGATGTGCAGCCCGGCAGTCCGAGCCGCGCGAAGCCGGGTGACGAACTGGCGATGTGCATGTCGCCGAGCATCACGACGCGCGACGGGAAGCCTGTTCTCGCGCTCGGCACGCCGGGCAGCTATGGCATCCTGCAGACGCAGGTGCAGGCGATGGTCCAGCATCGCGATTTCGGCTTGCCCGTGCAGCAGGCAATCGAGGCTCCGCGTTCAAGGCTGTGGGACGGGCGCTTCATCCAGGCCGAGAACCGGATCTCTGCCGAGACGATTGCCGAACTGCAGCGGCGCGGCCACGCGATCGAGCCGTTCGATGTCGGCTGGACCATGCGCGTTGGCGGCATGCAGGCCGTGGCGTTCGATCCAGAAACCGGTCTGATGACGGGCGCGGCAGATCCCCGGCGCGACGGCTACGTGATCGCGATCTGAGATCGGTGGCGCATCAATCCGCTGGATCGGCTTTCAGCCGCGCCAGCGGGTGGTGCTCGTTGACGATCTTCTTGAGCCGCTCCTCGAGCACGTGGGTGTAGATCTGCGTCGTCGAGATGTCGGCGTGGCCGAGGAGTTGCTGCACCGAGCGCAGGTCGGCGCCGCGGTCGAGCAGGTGGCTCGCGAAGGCGTGGCGCAGCACGTGCGGGCTGACGCGTTCGCCATCGAGACCAGCTTCGGTCGCGAGTTCCTTCAGCTCCACGCCGAGGTGCTGGCGCGTCACGTGTCCCTCGGCGCTGCGCGCGGGAAACAGCCACTTCGCAGGCCGCATCGTTGGCGTGGTGTTCGCCGGATCGGACAGCACCGTAATGTAGCGGTCGAGCGCCATCCGCGCTTCGTTGTTCAGCGGCACGAGGCGCTGCTTGTTGCCTTTGCCGGTGATGGTCAGCACGCGGGGATCGCCGGTCAGCACCTGACGCGGCAGCGCGACCAGCTCCGACACGCGCATCCCCGAGGCGTACAGCACCTCCAGCATCGCGTGCAGGCGAAAAGCGCGCAAACGCTCGCGGCCGGTCGCTGTCTCCGTGCGTTGGCGTGCGGCTTCGAGCAGCCGTTCCACCTCGGCGATCGAGAGTGTCTTGGGTAGCGCGCGTTCGAGCTTGGGTCCGCTGAGGCCCGCGGCCGGATCGTCGTTGAGGATGCCTTCGAGCATCAGGAAGCGATAGAACTGGCGCACCGCGGATGTCTTGCGCGCCCGCGTCGTGGTGGCGAAGCCGGCCTCCGAGAGATGGCGGACATAGGCCGTCATGTCGTCAGGCGTCGTGTCCTCGACCGCGCGCCCGAGACCGTCGAGGAACTTGGCCAGCTCTTCGAGATCGCGCGCGTAGGCATCGAGCGTGTTGCGGGCGGCACCCTTCTCGGCCGCCTGCATCTCGATGAAGGTGCGGATATGGGCGCGGGTCGCGGAATCCGGCTGGCTCATGCAACCAATTATCCCGCGATTCGGGCCCCTCAGGCCAGATCGCGGCCCTTGGTGACGAGGTCGATAATCTTCGCGACGGCGGCGTCGATGCCGATCGTCTCCTTGGCGCCGCCCTTGCGCGTCTTGATCTCGGCTTCGCCCGCCTTCACGCCCTTCGGCCCGATCACGATCTGATAGGGCAGGCCGATCACGTCCATGGTCGCGAATTTGCCGCCCGCGCGCTCGTCGGTGTCGTCGTAGAGCACGTCGATGCCGGCGTTGATCAGCTTCTCGTAGACTGCGCCTGCCGCCGCATCCGTATCCTTGTCGCCGGACTTGAGGTTGATCAGGCCGACCTCGAACGGCGCCACCGGCACCGGCCAGATGCAGCCCGCCTCGTCATGGCTCGCCTCGATGATGCCGCCGACGAGGCGCGAAACGCCGACGCCGTACGATCCCATGTGCACGGCGACGAGCTTGC
>CAZKZT010000488.1:0-2465 GCA_964557265.1 uncultured Hyphomicrobium sp. | reverse complement strand
GACGTCATAGACGCGCGCGGTCAGGATGGCCTGAGCATAGTCGCTCAGCGAGCGGGGAGCGGACATGGTTTCGCGGCTCGTTTCACTGGCGCCCTCCACAGCAGAGCACGCCCTGTCATGACGCGAGCTTATAAGTCGATTGAACGCGGAGCGGTATGCTCAATTAAAAACCGCTGGCGCCGCCCCCCGCCATTCTGCGCCGCCAAAAGCACTTTGAGCCCGCCGAAGCGGGCCCAAAGCCGGACAATACCACAGGGAGCGGCGAGGGATCAGAACTTGAAGCTGATACCGCTGCGGATGGCGTGGGTTTCCAACTCGACCGGCATCGTTACGGACGCAAAATTGGGCGCGAGCCCGCCCGATGCCTTGCCGAAATCGGTATAGCGATACTCGACGCGGGCGGTGATGCTGTTCGTCAATTTCCACTCGGCACCGGCACCGATCGTCCAGCCATGGAGCGTGTCCGTGTATCCGTTGGGGATCGGATCGCCTGCGGGGCCGCCGCCGAAGTCGAAGCGGCCGAAGGCCCAACCGCCGGTCGCGTAGAACAGCGCGCCATGATGGACGAAGCCGAGGCGCGCGCGCACCGAGCCCTGCCAATCCATGTCGACGGAGCCGTGCGATGACATACCGGTGATATTCGTGAAGCTCCCGCTGACATTACCGCCTTCGAGGTCAGCTTCGATGCCAAAAACGGTCGAGCCCGACTGAAGGTTGTAGCCGACATGGCCGCCGACGATGAAGCCATCCGGATCGGAGTTATCCGAGGGAGCCCCGTTGTCGAAAGAATGGCGCGCATCGCCCCAGACGTAGCCGGACTGCAAGCCGGCATAGAACCCGGTCCACTGGGTCGCGATATACGGCGCGGGGCCGTCTTTAAGGCTCCCATGCGGCCCGCCGAGATCCGCC
The DNA here is from genome assembly GCA_964557265.1 of uncultured Hyphomicrobium sp. Lineage (GTDB taxonomy): Bacteria > Pseudomonadota > Alphaproteobacteria > Rhizobiales > Hyphomicrobiaceae. The sequence goes on along the minus strand of CAZKZT010000488.1, from coordinate 1,556 downwards.
GCCGATGCCGAGGCCGCGCACACGCCAAGAGCCAGCACGCCGGCGCTGGCGAAACACAAGAGCGATTTCATAGGATCCCCCCAGACAGCCGTTGCGACACCTACAGCGCACAACAAAATGCCTATTTCAAAGGGCTTATCCGATTCGTTCCGTAGGCGCCATATATTTCATCGTTCAGATTTACAATGCCGCGATGCGTATGATGTGAGGCGTTTCAGTGAGAGCAAGACGGCATTGAAATCCCCATTCACCGCGATCTCCCTTTGTGCAGAATTGGACTCAAAAGGTATTATGATCTAAAATTGGAGGATCGCACTTCAACAGCGCATCGACGAGCGACGTACCATGCCGCTAACCGCCACCAAAGCCCGCAAGCGCGACCGGCCCGCGCCGCACCCGATCGACCACGCCACCCTCGCCGCGGGGATGCGCGCCTTCTTCGCCATCACTGAGAAATGGAAGCTCACGCCCGACGAGGCGATGGCACTGCTCGGCCATCCCAGCAGATCCACCTTCTACAATTGGAAAAAGGGTGACATCCGCCAGACCACCGCGCACAGCTTCGACCTCGCGAGCCGCATCAGCTACGTCCTCGGCATCTTCAAGGCGCTGGAAATCCTCTACCAGCGGCCCGAGATGGCGGACGCCTGGGTGCGCAAACCCAACGCGGCATTCGGCGGCCAGTCGGCGCTCGACCGCATGTGCGCCGGCCAGATGGTCGACCTCGCCGCCGTCCGCGACTACCTCGACGCCGTGCGGGGCGGCTGACCGAAGTGGCCCGTCAGCCTGACCCAGCCATCAACAGCATTCCCACGCGGCGCGTGCGCTGGAAGGCGGCGTATCGGCTCGTGCCGTCGCGTTTTCCGCCCATTGACGTCTTCGAGCGTATCGCGGATCCGGCCGACTTTCAGCGCCTCTACGACCTCGACGCGCTGACCAACCCGCGCCTGCGCCAGGAAGCGGGCGACATCAGCCTCGTGCCGCCCGAGCGCCGCGTCACCGGCCCCGGCGCATCGATCGTGATGGCGCCGTTCACGCACGCGAGCCCGCATCGCCCGTCGCGCTTTTCGGCCGGCCACTACGGCCTCTACTACGCCGCATCGAAATTCGAGACCGCACTCGCCGAAGTCGCCTTTCACATGGGCCGCTTCTACGCCGCGACCAACGACGGCCCGCACGACGCCGCCTACCGCACCTACGTCGGCGCGATCGACAACGTGTTTCACGATCTGCGGCGGGGCGACTATGCGCGCTTCCTCGATCCCGACCCGGCGCGCTACGGCGCGGCGCAGGAACTCGGCCGCCAGCTCCGCGATGCGGGCAGCAACGGCATCGTCTATCCGAGCGTGCGCCATCCGAAGGGCCAATGCGTCGGCGCGTTTTGGCCGGATGTGGTGAGCGTGCCGGTGCAGGGCAAGCACGTCACGCTGCGGTGGGACGGCGAACGGATCAGCGCGTGGTTTGATTATGAGAAGGAGGAGTGGGGGAGGGTGTGAGTGGAGCGCCAACGCCGAGAGGCTCGCCCACACTTCGCGCCGCTATCCAAATGAAATATT
>CAZKZT010000487.1:0-2487 GCA_964557265.1 uncultured Hyphomicrobium sp. | reverse complement strand
CCTCACCCGCCGCCATGCCGAGCGAACCGCCCATGAAGCGGAAATCCTGCGCAGCGGCCGTCACCGGCTGACCGCCGATCTTGCCGTCGGCGAGGAGCACGGCGTCATCGAGACCGGTCGCGGCCTTGCTGTCCTTGAGGCGGTCCGTATAGCGGCGCCCGTCGCGGAACTTCAGCGGATCGACCGGCACAGGCGCGGACGGGATCTTGGTATAGCTGCCGCCGTCGAAGACGATCTTGAGGCGCTGCTCTGCCGAGATACGGTCGTGATGGCCGCAGCACGGGAACACATAATGTGTGTCCTCCAGCGTGCGCCGGTCCGACATCTGCCCGCAGCCCGGGCACTTCTTCCAGAAATCGTCCGGCGGCTCACGACGGGTCGTGAGCAGGCTCCGAATTTTCGGACGGACGACGTTGTTGATCCAGTTCACGCTAGTGTCCTGATTCCTACGAGCGGTTCTGTTGCAGCTCGGCCGCTTCTACTGGTCGCCCCCGCCCCCAGGGACACGATGGACCACATGATCCATCGCCGGTCAATTGTGGCAAACCTGTGGCAGGCCCTCAGCTGACGGCCAACATGCTTTCGGTGTGCACATCAAACACGCGCCACCGATCCGCGCAATCCCGCTGCCAGATCCTTGACGACCCTGTGCACCGCGGCTGCCGTATCGGCGGTCGCCTGGCCTTCAGGCCCAAGTGTCAGCCGGACAGCTTCGACCAGCGCCGAGCCGACCGCGATGCCGTCGGCGAAGGCGGCGAGCGCCTGGGCCTGCGCGGGGGTGCGGACGCCGAAGCCGACCACAACCGGAAGCGGCGTCGACCGCTTGATCCGCTCAACCTGCCCGCGCACATCCGAGACGACCGGCGCCGCAGCGCCCGTGATCCCGGTGATCGAGACATAATAAACGAACCCCGAGGTGTTGGCGAGAACCGCAGGCAGGCGGACGTCATCGGTCGTCGGCGTGGCGAGGCGGATGAAGCTCAGGTTGTAGTCCATGGCGGGGAGGCAAAGCTCATCGTCGGCCTCCGGCGGCACGTCGACCACGATCATGCCATCGACACCGGACTCGCTCGCTTCCTTCAGGAAGGCATCGACCGGATAAACGTAGATGGGGTTGTAATATCCCATCAGGACGATCGGCGTGTCCTTGTCCTTGGCCCGGAACTCGCGCACCAGCTGAAGCGTCCGCTTCATGGTCTGGCCCGCCTTGAGCGCGCGCACCGACGACGCCTGCACCGCCGGGCCGTCGGCCATCGGATCGGAGAACGGCATCCCGATTTCGATCACGTCGGCACCGGCATCCGGCAGGCCGAGCAGGATCGCCTTCGACGTCTCGTAATCCGGATCGCCAGCGGTAACGAAGGCGACGAATGCCGGGCGCCCGTCGCGCTTGAGCGCGGCAAAGCGGCGATCGATACGGGTCTCGGCAGGCATGTGAGGTCAGCTCTCCTTCTTCGCCGCGAGCGCGTTCAGCGTCTCCTGCAGAGCGTCGAGAATCTCGCCTCTGAGGCCCTGCTCGGCTGTCGGCCGTTCGTTCATGTCGCCGGGAATGACCAGATTGGCGATGTCTTCACGCAGCGTATCGATCAATTCGGCAGGGGAGAGATCGCGCCTGGCGCTGGCGGTGACCGCATCGTCGTTGGCAGGCTTCGCCGCTGTGATGTCGCGCACGCGGCCCTGCCCCGATTTTCCGCCACTCACCGGCGCCGAGACCTTGCCGCCGAACACCTTCGCGTGCAGCCCTTCGATGTAGCGCGCGTCGTCGGCTTCGAGCTTTCCCGCCTGCTGCTCGATAAGCAGCTCGCGCAAGCCTTCCTTCGTCTCCTCCCACACGTCGGCGTGGCCGAGAAGGTCGTCGATGCGCTGCTCGATCGAAATCGCCATTATTGCGTGGTCCCCCTCAGATCTTCATGCCGAGATAACCGGCCACCGCGAACACGTCCTTGTCGCCGCGCCCGCACATATTCATGACGAGCAGATTGTCCTTCGGCAGCGTCGGCGCATGCTTCATCACGAACGCCAGCGCGTGCGACGGTTCGAGCGCCGGAATGATGCCTTCGAGCTTCGCGCAGAGCTGGAACGCCTCCAGCGCCTCCTTGTCGGTGACCGGCACGTAGTTCACGCGACCGGTATCCTTGAGCCACGAATGCTCGGGCCCGACGCCGGGATAATCGAGGCCAGCGGAAATCGAATGGCCCTCGAGGATCTGCCCGTCCTCATCCTGGATCAGATAGGTGCGGTTGCCGTGCAGCACGCCGGGGCGGCCGCCGGTCATCGATGCGTTGTGGCCATTCGGCACGTCGATGCCATGGCCTGCCGCCTCGACGCCATAGATCGCAACCGACTTGTCGTCGAGAAACGGATGGAACAGGCCGATCGCATTCGAGCCGCCACCGATCGCGGCGACGAGCGTATCGGGCAGGCGCCCTTCGCGCTCCATCATCTGAGTGCGCACCTCGTTGCCGATCACACACTGGAAGTCGCGCA
>CAZKZT010000486.1:0-2490 GCA_964557265.1 uncultured Hyphomicrobium sp. | reverse complement strand
CGAGCTCGCGGAGATCGGCGTCATCCTGCTGATGTTCGGCGTCGGGCTGCACTTTTCAGTCAAGGACCTGTGGGACGTCCGGAAAATAGCCGTCCCAGGCGCACTCGTTCAGATGACGGTCGCGACGCTGATCGGCATGGGCCTCGCGCGGCTGCTCGGCTGGAACGCCGGCGCCGGTCTCGTGTTCGGGCTGTCGGTGTCCGTCGCCAGCACGGTGGTGCTGCTTCGTGCGCTCCAGGACCGCAAGCTGCTGACGACGGAGAGAGGGAGAATAGCGCTCGGCTGGCTCATCGTCGAAGACGTCGCGATGGTGTTCGTGCTCGTCCTGATCCCCGCCGTGGTGCCGCTGCTCGACGGCAGCATGGAGCGGAACGCGGCGTTCGGCTTCAGTTCCTCGGAGGTTGCCAGCGCCATTGCCCTGACAGGCGCCAAGGTCGTCGGCTTCATCATGCTGACGATGATCCTCGGCCGCCGCATGATCCCCTGGGCACTCCACTATCTGGCCCATACCGGTTCACGGGAGCTGTTTCGGCTCGGCGTGCTGGCGATTGCGCTCGGCTTTGCATTCGGCGCGGCCAAGCTGTTCGGCGTGTCGTTCGCGCTCGGCGCGTTCTTCGCCGGCATGATCCTGAGCGAGTCGAAGCTCAGTCAGCGGGCCGCGGAGGAAACGCTGCCGCTGCGGGACGCGTTCGCGGTGCTGTTCTTCGTTTCCGTCGGGATGCTGTTCGACCCGACGATCATCATCCGAGATCCATGGCCGCTGCTGGCGACGCTGCTGGTGATCATGATCGGCAGTCCGCTGACCGCGTTCCTCATCGTCCGCTATTTTGGATACGCCATGGGGACGGCGCTGACGATCGCCGTAAGCCTCGCCCAGATCGGAGAGTTCTCCTTCATTCTGGCGGGGCTCGGTGCCATTCTGGGTGTGCTGCCGACCGAAGCGCGAGACCTGATTCTGGCGGCAGCGCTGATCTCGATCCTGGCCAATCCGGCCCTTTTCCTTCTCGTCGACCGCCTGCGCCCGTGGCTTGAAACGATCGATGCCGATGAGGCGGCAAAGTCGCATGTGGAGGAACCAGCCGACCTGATCGTGACCAACCTGACCGATCACGCCGTGCTGGTTGGATATGGGCGCGTCGGGCATCGGATCGGCGAAGCATTGCTCGACGGTGGCGTGCCCCTGTTCGTGATCGACGAGAGCGAGGACGTCATCAACGCGCTCAAGGCAAGAGGCGTCGAGGCGGTGGCAGCGAACGGCGCGGCAGGGCTTGCCGCCGCCAATATCGGAGCGGCGCGCTGCTTGCTTGTTGCGATCCCGGAGTACTTCGAGGCGGGGCAGGTGATCGAGCAGGCGCGGGCGGCCAACCCGAAGCTGGTCATCCTCGCGCGCGGCCACTCGGAGGAGGAGCAGGCGCATCTCAAGGCGTGCGGTGCGACTGCCGTTGTCCTTGGTGCTGAAGAGCTCGCCGGGGCGATGCTGCGCTTCTTCTGGACGATCATTACGTCGCAGTGGGACGGCGCCGGTCCGCTTCCGCCGGGCCTCGAAGCACCGAAACCGGTTCCCGAGAGCGCCCGGTAAGCCGCCGATCGGGCCCCGCGCGTTGTTGCCGCAAAGCAGCGGCGTCACGCGTGCGTCGCTCGCGCCGTTGAAATTGTGCTCCCGGCTCCCGATGATAGGGACAGTCACCGCAGAGGAGCCGCCAGTCCCGGATGGAGCATCAGACCCCGCTAATCTCCACAATCGTCATCGGACTGTCACTGGCATTTCTGCTCGGCACTCTGGCGCAACGGCTGCGTTTCTCGCCGCTGATCGGCTACCTGCTGGCCGGTGTGGCGATCGGACCGTTCACACCCGGATTCGTGGCAGACCAGTCACTTGCCGATCAGCTGGCGGAGATCGGCGTCATCCTGTTGATGTTCGGCGTCGGACTGCATTTCTCGCTCAAGGATCTGTGGAGCGTACGGAACATAGCGGTTCCCGGGGCGCTCGGTCAGATGACGGTGGCGACGCTCCTCGGCATGGGGCTCGCGGCGCTGATGGGGTGGTCGATCGGTGCGGGCCTCGTGTTCGGGCTCGCGCTTTCGGTTGCCAGCACCGTGGTCCTGCTGCGGGCATTGCAGGAAAGACGTCTGCTCAATACCGAGCGCGGCCACATCGCGGTCGGCTGGCTGATCGTCGAAGATCTCGCGATGGTGTTCGCGCTGGTGCTGATCCCGGCGATCGTGCCGCTGCTCGACGGCAGCGTCCAGCGCAACGCGGCCTTCGGGCTTGGCTCGACGGAGGTCCTCGGCACGATTGCGCTCACCATGGCCAAGGTGACGGCGTTCGTCGCCATGATGATGATCGTCGGACGGCGGCTGATCCCGTGGACCCTCCACTACATCGCCCATACCGGCTCGCGGGAGCTGTTCCGGCTCGGCGTGCTGGCGATCGCGCTCGGATTCGCGTTCGGATCTGCCAAGCTGTTCGGCGTGTCGTTCGCGCTCGGC
>CAZKZT010000485.1:0-2497 GCA_964557265.1 uncultured Hyphomicrobium sp. | reverse complement strand
GCTTGAACTGGTCGCGCGGCCCGCATAGGGTCGGCCCTGGAAACGCCTGACAACAACCATCCAACGATAAGCGGTCGATACCCGCCAATGCCCTCTGACGAGCGGCGCCTCTTTCCCCATCGCCGGGGTCTCATCATCGTCGTGACGCTGGCGACCGCTTACGTTGCCAGCCACTTCTTCCGTGCGTCCAACGTCACCATCGGGCTCGATCTGATGCGCGATCTCGGGATCGGGCCGCAGGCGCTCGGCGGGCTGACGGGCGCGTTCTTCTTCGGCTTCGCGGCGATGCAGATCCCCTGCGGGTTTCTGTTCGATCGCTACGGTCCGCGCAAGACCATCACTGGAATGGTGGTGCTGGCGACGATCGGCGGGGCGATTTTCACGTTTGCGCCGAACTGGCCCATCCTGCTGACGGGCCGGGTGCTCATGGGAGCTGGCTTCGGCGTCATGCTCATCGGCAGCATGGTGGTCATCTCGCGCTGGTTCCCGCCGGATCGCTTCTCGACCTTGACGGCGATGGTGCTGTCGATCGGGCTCGCCGGCAACCTGATCGCGACGACGCCGCTCGCGTGGGCCTCCGCGGAGATTGGATGGCGCAGCGTCTTTGCGGCAGCGGTGCTGTTCACCGCGCTGGCCGCAATCGCCGTCTGGGTGATCGTGCGCGATGCGCCGCCGGGCCATCCATTTCTCGAGCGTACGCCCGAGACCCCGCGCGAGATGCTGAAGGGGCTCGTGGAGGTGCTGCGCAACCGCGACCTCTGGCCCATTCTGGCGATGAACCTGTCGCACTACGCGTGCACGTTCACCGTCCAGGGCCTCTGGGGCGGCCCGTATCTGCGCGAGGTTCACGGCCTCACGGCGATCGAGGCGGGCAATGTGCTGTTCGCCGCCGTCATCGCCTACCAGATCGGGATGCTGACGTTCGGGCCGATGGACCGGCTCCTGGATACACGCAAGTGGATCGTCTTCATCGGCACGCTGGTGATGATCGCCATCCTCTCGTTGCTGGCGCTGCCGCTGCAACTCTCGACGGCCGCAGCGATCGCGCTCATCATCGCCATCGGCTTCTTCAGCGCCTGCAGCACCCTGACCATGACACATGGCCGCGGCACGATCCCCGACCGGCTGATCGGGCGCGGCATGGCAACGATCAACACCGCCGTGATGTTCGGTGTCGCGTGCATGCAATCGCTGTCCGGCGTGGTGATCGGGGCGTTCGAGCCGCTCGCGGACGGCTCGCGCACGCCCGAGGCCTATCGCGCCCTGTTTGCCGTGCTCTCGATCGTGCTCGTCGTTGCGATCTCGATCTACAGCCGATCGAAGGACATCAAGCCGAGCGATCAGATGCGTGCGAGCAATCAGGCGGCGTGAGCCGTCCGGCCGCGGAGGCACAAGATCGTCCGCAGGGCTTCCGGTGATGCCTTACATCAGCGCGGCGTTGATCCAGAGATGGGTGGCGATGCTCGCGATGTACCCGAGTGCAATCGCCCACGCCCACTTGAGATGGTTCATGAACGTGTAGTGGTTGCGCACGAGCCCCATCAGCGCGACGCCCGCCGCTGTGCCGATCGACACGAGGCTGCCGCCGACGCCGGTGCTGAGCGTGACAAGCATCCACTGGCCGCTCGACATGTCGGGGTTCATGGTCAGCACGGCGAACATCAGCGGGATGTTGTCGAATGCGGCGCCCAGTACGCCGATCGTGATGTTGGCGATGGTCGGACCGATGTCGTTGTAGAGGAATTGCGACGACAGGGCGAGGAACCCGGCAACGCCGAGGCCGCCGACCGCGAAGATGATTCCGAAGAAGAACAGCAGCGTGTCCCACTCCATGCGCCCGATCTCGCGGAAGGAGTCGAAGGCGATCTCTTTGTCCTGGCGGCGGCGGCCCTGCCGCTGGAGGACGTAGCTGTACATCTGCAGATAGCCGAGCCCGAGCATCATCCCGAGCGCGGGCGGCAAGCCCAGGATGCTCTTGAACGTGATGGCTGTCGTGATGGTGGCGAGGAACAGGAAGATCACCACGACGGCGCCGGGCTTGAGCTTCCTGACCGTCGAGACCGCTTCAGGCGTCCCCTTGGGCACGCTGAAATGCATGATCGCCGCGGGCACGAGGAAATTGACCAGCGCCGGGATGAAGAGGTGGAAGAACTCGAAGAAGCTGAGCTTGCCCTTCTGCCACACCATCAGCGAGGTGATGTCCCCGAAGGGGGAATACACGCCGCCGGCATTGGCGGCGACGACCACGATGATGCAGCCGAGCACGATGAACTGGTAGTTGCCGACGCCGACGGCGATGACCACGGCGCCCATGACCAGAGCCGTCGTGAGGTTGTCGATGATGGGGCAGCCGAAGAAGGCGATGCAACCTATCATCCAGAAAAGCTGGCGATAGGACAGCCCGAGACTGACGAGCTTGGTGCGAAGCGCATCGAAGACGCGCCGCTCCTGCATCGTGTTGACGTAGGTGATCGCCACGACGAGGAACAGCATCAGC
>CAZKZT010000484.1:0-2497 GCA_964557265.1 uncultured Hyphomicrobium sp. | reverse complement strand
GCTTTGGCGCGGAACGAAGTACAAGAAGTCGTCTCGGCCGCTCATAATCGGCTGAAGCTTAGTGTGTAGATTTGATTGCGCTTCACGCAATCCGTGCTCGGGACCAACCTGTGATCACCGCCATTCGGGCGTTTCTAACCAACGACAGCCTGGCGGCCAGATGGAGCCGAACGGCAGGATGGACGACGATCGGTTTCGGCGTCGGTCTCGCCCTGCGTTTCGGCAGCAATCTGATTCTGACCAGACTGCTTTTCCCCGAGGCCTTTGGGCTGATGGCCCTGGTGCTCGTGCTCATGATCGCGCTGGCGATGTTCTCTGACATCGGCATTCAAACGTCGATCATTCAGAGCAAACGCGGGGACGATATCGATTTTCTGGATACCGCCTGGACGCTACAGGTCATACGGGGCGTCGGCCTTTGGTTGGGCGCATGCCTTCTGGCTTGGCCGGCTGCCAAATTCTACAATGAGCCTCTGCTCGGCCAGATGCTGCCCGTCGCAGCGCTTTCGATGCTCGTGAGCGGCTTTACGCCGGCTCGTATCGATACGGCGCATCGCCGTCTCATGTTCGGCAGATCGACCGCGCTTGACTTGGCCAGCCAGACAATCGGCATCGCCATCATGCTTCTCCTCGCATGGCTCACGCGTTCAATCTGGTCGATCGTCGTAGGCAGCCTTGTGATCAGCTCGGCAAAGCTGATGCTCGCCCCTTTCATCATGCCCGGCCGCCGCAATCGTTTCAGGTGGGAACGCAGCGCCGTTCGCGAACTGGTGAACTTCGGCGGATGGATATTCTTGAGCACAGTCGCGGGATTCATTGTCGTTCAGATCGATAAGATTGCTCTCGGAAAGTATCTCTCGCTGGAGCTTTTTGGGATCTACAGCATAGCCGCTGCACTCGCAGGCATGCCCATTGCCTTGGGCTCATCCATCGCCTTGCGCAGCCTTATTCCGCTCTATCGGGAGCGCCCACCATCTGCCTCGCTGGAGAACTATCAGCGTATTCGCCAGTTGCGCTTCGGGCTGACAGGCGCGTTGATGACCATGGTTCTGCTGGTGGCGTTTCTGGGCAGCACGATCATAAGCGCCCTCTACGATCCGCGCTACGCGGCGGCTGGTGCGATCGTGACACTGCTTGCCTGCACTCAGATTCCGCAAATTATCATGTTGAGCTACGACCAAGCCGCTCTCGCAGCGGCGGATTCCCGTTCATTCTTTTATGTGACCGCAATCAAGGGGACCGCGCAGGTCATCTTCTTCCTGGCTGGCGTCCACTACGGCGGATTGATCGGCGGCCTCGCCGGGCAAACGATCGCCTGGTTAGCGTCCTATCCAGCCGTGGTCTGGGTTGCGCGCCGTTACGGCGCCTGGGATCCCCTGCACGACATCTGCTTCTCAATTGCCGGCTTTGGGCTGGGTGCTTTCGCGATCTGGCTCAACCTGGACGCGATTTCATCTCTCGCAACGTTCGGTACGGCGTCGCTGGCCATCTGGTCCGCGACCTGACCAGCATATCCCACATGACCTTGCCCCCGCAGGGGGTGCCGAACTGCGCTACCGCCGATCGACGACCGCCGCGCACCCAACGCCGACTACCGCTTCACTGACGGGCCGCGATTGACGACGTTGAAACGCGATTTCTCACCCATGTTGCCTCGTAGAAAATCCCACACGCCAAGGGCGAGGCTCTTGTGCCCGCTCCAGTTCGTAAAGCCGTAGTCTCGGATGCTCCAGTAGAACGAGCGGGCGATCCTTGGAAGGCGCCGCAGAATTGCGGATCGACTGCCATAGCGGCCGAGACAGACAAGGCGGTTCCGGGTCATGTGATAGATGATGTAGGGCGACGATGTGCCTGTCGTCTGGTGCGAACGGTGCTCCGAACGCGCATCACCAACGGTGACAATGCGCCACCCCGCATCGCCGAAACGCAGACAGAGGTCGTAGTCCTCCCAGCTTGTACCGAACGTCTCGTCGTAGAGACCGACGCGCTTCAAGGCCTCGGACCTGTAGAGAATAACGCAGGCCGGGACGAATGGGCTGTCGACCAACGGCCACTGCCGGGATGAAAGCATCTCCCCGACGTCGTGGTGGTCATGCCAGGCAAGGTCGCGATCGACCGTTGCCCGGTAAAACTGCACGCGCTCCTCGTTGGGGTAGAGCAGCAGGGCATGCGCGATGCCGATACCGGCATCCGCTTCCATGGTACGGATCAGGCGCTCGATGGCCGTCGGTTGCACGAAGGCGTCGTTGTTCAGATGCAGAATATATTTCGGCTCGAGCGATAGCGCGTGGTTAAGCCCAACATTGCCTCCGCCAGCAAAGCCGCGGTTCTGCGTTATTTCTATCAATTCGACATCGGGAAACTCGGCTTTCAGTACCTGCCCGCAGGGCTCGCGCGAACCATTGTCGACCAGGATCACGCGCATGTTGCGATAGGTGCTGTCGAAGACGTGTCGCAAACAGGTGCGCGTCATCGACGTGTCGTTCCAAGTCAGGAC
>CAZKZT010000483.1:0-2514 GCA_964557265.1 uncultured Hyphomicrobium sp. | reverse complement strand
TTGCCGGTCTGGACCACGGCCTCGAGCAGCGGCAGCATCGGCTGCAGGCCCGACAGCTTCTTCTCGTGGATGAGGATGTAGGGGCTCTCGAGCTCCGTCGTCATCTTCTCGGCATTGGTCACGAAGTACGGCGAGATATAGCCGCGATCGAACTGCATGCCCTCGACGATGTCGAGCTCGGTCTCGAGGCTCTTCGCCTCTTCAACGGTGATCACGCCCTCGTTGCCGACCTTCGCCATCGCCTTGGCGATCATCTCACCGACTTCGGTATCGCCGTTGGCGGAGATGGTGCCAACCTGCGCGACTTCCGCGTTGGAGGTGACCTTCTTCGCCTTCGTCTTCAGCTCGGCGACGACGGACGAGACGGCGAGATCGATGCCGCGCTTCAGGTCCATCGGGTTGGCACCGGCCGCAACCGACTTCGCGCCTTCCTTCACGATCGCCTGGGCAAGAACGGTCGCAGTTGTGGTGCCGTCACCCGCGACGTCGTTGGTCTTGCTCGCGACCTCGCGCAGCATCTGCGCGCCCATGTTCTCGAACTTGTCGGCGAGCTCGATCTCCTTGGCGACCGAAACGCCGTCCTTGGTGATGCGGGGCGCGCCGAACGACTTCTCGAGTACGACGTTGCGGCCCTTGGGGCCGAGCGTCACTTTCACGGTGTTGGCGAGGATGTCGACGCCGCGCAGCATCCGCTCGCGCGCGTCCTGGGAGAACTTGACGTCTTTAGCTGACATAGGGGCTCACTCTCGTGGGTCGGTTTGATGGGGGCGTCCGGGCCGATGCGAGAGTGGCGTTGCCACCTGCCGGCCCGGGAAATCCGGGGAGGATCAGGCGGCGGCCTTCTTCGAGGAGGCAGCGCCATCGAGGATGCCGAGGATGTCGCTCTCCTTCATGATCAGGAGATCCTCGCCGTCAATCTTGACCTCGGTGCCGGACCATTTGCCGAACAGCACCAGGTCGCCGGCCTTCACTTCGAGGGCGACGAGCTTGCCGGCTTCGTCGCGGGCGCCGGGGCCGACAGCCACGATCTTGCCCTGGCTCGGCTTCTCCTTGGCGGTGTCGGGGATGATGATGCCACCGGCGGTCTTCGTATCCTCCTCGACGCGGCGCACGACAACGCGGTCATGGAGAGGGCGGAACTTCATGGGTTCATCCTCTTGGTATTGAATGCTGATTTTCTGATCGCCACGGTCTGGACGAAGCCAGCGCAGCGTGGCTGCGAGGCGGAGTCAGGACAGGTACCTGAAGTGGTACGACGCTGACTGCCCCGCGCCTGGGTATATGCGGTTGGGTGCTAGCACTGTCAAGGCGCGAGTGCCAAGTTTGATTGACGCGCGGGTCGTGACGGTTAGCGCTGCAACGCAGACCAGCTCTGGAGCCGGGCTGCCGCCTCGGCCATGTCATCCGTCGCGCCGGCGTAGGAGAAGCGCAGGAAGCGGCTGCCGCGGCCGGCGTCGAAGTCGACGCCGGGGGTCGCCGCGACGCCCGTCTCGTCCAGCATCCGTTTGGCGAAAGCAAGGCTGTCGTTGGTGTACGCGCCGACGTCGGCATAGAGGTAGAACGCGCCGTCGGCGGGGACGATCTCGGTCAGGCCCGCCTTGGGCAACGCCTGCAGCAGCAGGTCGCGGTTGGCCGCATAGACCTTTTTGTTGGCTTCGAGTTCGTCGATGCCGTCGAAGGCGCCGAGAGCCGCGACCTGCGAGACAGCCGGGGGTGAGATGTAGAGGTTCTGGGCCAACCGCTCGACCGTCCGCACGAGAGCGTCCGGAACCACCATCCAGCCGACCCGCCAGCCGGTCATCGAGAAGTACTTGGAGAAGCTGTTGATGATGATGGCGTCGTCCGAATACTGCAGCGCCGTCGCCTGGGGCACGCCGTACGTCAGGCCCTGGTAGATCTCGTCGGAGATGAACCACGTGCCGGTTTGCTTGCACGCGGCGATGATGTCAGCGAGGCGCTGCGGCTCCAGCATGGTGCCGGTGGGGTTGGACGGGCTCGCGATCAGCAGTCCGGCGAGGCGTTCGCGCGCGGCGGCTTCCTTGACCTGCGCCGCGGTCGGCATCCAGCGCGTCGCCGGGCCGGTTTCCAGCATAACCGTCCGCTGGCCGAGCGCGGAAAGGATGTGGCGGTAGCAGGGATAACCGGGCGACGGCAGGCCCACGGCATCCCCGGCGTCGAACAGCGCCAGGAAGGCCAGAACGAACGCCGCCGACGAGCCGCTGGTGATGACGATCCGCTCCGGCGAGACCTTCACGCCGTACCAGTCGCGGTAGAGCTCAGCGATCCGCGCCCGGAGCGGTTCCATGCCCAGCGCCAGCGTATAGCCAAGCGTATCGGTGTCGAGCGCGCGGCGGACGGCCTCGCGGGCGGCCAGCGGGGCGGCGGTTGCGGGCTGGCCGACTTCCATATGGATGACGCGGGCGCCGGTTGCCTCCTTGGCGGCGGCGGCACGCATCACGTCCATGACGATAAAGGAGTCGATTTCGCTGCGCTGCGACGCTGCCAGACCACGTT
>CAZKZT010000482.1:0-2524 GCA_964557265.1 uncultured Hyphomicrobium sp. | reverse complement strand
CTCGATCATCGGCGGTGCTACGCTGTGGGTGCTCGCCGGTCATCCGAAAGAGACCTACAAGGGCGTCGGCCAGTTCTTCAACTATCTGTCGCAGCCCGAGGTGCAGGCCAAGTGGCACCAGGAGACCGGCTACCTGCCGATCACCACGGCGTCGTATGAGCTCAGCAAGACGCAGGGCTACTACACGAAGAACCCGGGCACGGACGTCTCGATCAAGCAGATGACGCTCAACCCGCCGACGGCCAACTCGAAGGGGCTGCGCTTCGGCAACTTCGTCCAGATCCGCGACATCATCGACGAGGAACTGGAAGGCGTGTGGTCGGGCAAGAAGACGGCCAAGGAAGCGCTCGACGCGGCCGTATCGCGCGGCAACGAGCTGCTCCGCCGCTTCGAAGCTGCCAACAAGTAGTCACGCACAAAGGGCGGATACCTCAGGGGATCCGCCCTTTTTCCATCCTTTCTCCTGATCGCTGCGGAACCGACCTGCAGCCCCTCCAGCGGATCTGAACGAATATGGAGAAGCGCGCGGTCTTCCATTCCTTCTGGTTGCCGCTTGCGCTGGTGACGCCTCAGCTCATCATCACGTTCGTGTTCTTCGTCTGGCCGGCGAGCCAGGCGCTCTATCAATCGGTCCTGCTCGAGGATCCGTTCGGTCTCAAAAGCCAGTTCATCTGGTTCGATAATTTCAAAGCGCTGTTCCGCAACGACGAGTATCTCGAGTCGTTCGGCCGGACGGCAGTCTTCAGCATCCTGGTCGCGGGTCTCGCGATGGGCATCGCGCTTCTGCTCGCGGTCATGGCCGACCGCGTGATCAAGGGCGCGACCGGCTACAAGACGATGCTGATCTGGCCCTATGCGGTGGCGCCGGCCGTCGCCGGCGCGCTGTGGGTGTTCATGTTCAATCCGCGCATCGGCATCGTCGCCTACGTGATGCACGCGCTCGGCTATCCTTGGAACCATCAGTTGCGCGGCAATGACGCGTTTGCGCTGATCACGATCGCGGCCGTCTGGAAGCAGATCAGCTACAACTTCGTCTTCTTCCTCGCAGGTCTGCAGGCGATTCCCAGATCTCTGATCGAAGCCGCGGCCATCGATGGTGCGGGGCCCTCCAAGCGTTTCTGGACGATCGTCTTCCCGCTGTTGTCGCCGACCACGTTCTTCCTGCTCGTCGTCAACATCGTCTATGCCTTTTTTGATACGTTCGGCATTGTTCACGCGACGACCAGCGGCGGGCCCGCCAAGGCGACAGAGATTCTCGTCTACAAGGTCTTCAACGATGGCTTCATCGGGCTCGATCTCGGCTCGTCGGCCGCGCAGTCGGTGATCCTGATGGCGATCGTCGTGGCTCTCACCGTCGTCCAGTTCCGCTACATCGAGCGCAGGGTGGCTTACTGATGGTCGAACGCCGCCCGCTTGCGACGATCCTCGCGCACATCATCCTTATCCTCGGCATCTTTGTCGTGGCATTCCCGATCTGGGTGACGTTCGTCGCCTCGACGCACCACGCCAAGGACATCATGACGGCGCCGATCCCGCTGTGGCCGGGAACGCAGTTCTTCAACAACTATAAAACGATGCTGTTCGACGGCATGATCAATCCGACGGCGGGCGGCGTGCCGCTCGGGCGGATGATGCTGAACAGCTTCATCATGGCGATGATCATCTCGCTCGGAAAGATCTTCGTCTCCTTCATCGCCGCGTTCGCGATCGTCTACTTCCGCTTTCCGTTCCGCATGGCCGTGTTCTGGATCATCTTCATCACGCTGATGCTGCCGGTGGAAGTGCGTATCGTACCGACCTTCAAGGTGGTCGCGGATCTCGGCATGCTCAATTCCTACGCTGGCCTCACGATCCCGCTGATCGCGTCGGCGACCGCGACGTTTCTGTTCCGCCAATTCTTCCTGACGGTGCCTGACGAATTGACCGAGGCCGCGCGCATCGACGGCGCCGGACCGATCAAGTTCATGAAGGACATTCTGCTTCCGCTGTCGCGCACGAACCTCGCCGCGTTGTTCGTGATCATGTTCACGTTCGGCTGGAACCAGTACCTCTGGCCGCTGCTGATGACCACCGACCGTCAGTACCTGACCGTCGTCATGGGCATCCAGCGCATGATCAACGTCGCGGATACCGATCCGCAGTGGCCGCTCGTGATGGCGGCCGTCATCCTCGCGATGCTTCCCCCCGTCGCGGTCGTCCTCCTCATGCAGCGCTGGTTCATCAAAGGACTGGTGGATACGGAGAAGTAGCCGCATGGCTTCGGTCAGTCTCGAGAACGTCAACAAGGTCTATCCCGGCGGCGTGGAGGCGATCAAAGGGCTCTCGCTCTCGATCGCGAACGGCTCCTTCACGGTGCTGCTCGGGCCGTCGGGCTGCGGAAAATCGACGCTGCTGCGCATGATCGCCGGGCTCGAGACGATCACCGGCGGCACCTGCAAGATCGGCGATCGTGTCGTCAACGATGTCGAGCCGGCCGAGCGCGACATCGCGATGGTGTTTCAGAACTACGCGCTCTATCCGCACA
>CAZKZT010000481.1:0-2526 GCA_964557265.1 uncultured Hyphomicrobium sp. | reverse complement strand
GGGATCGAACCGACGACATTCAGCTTGGGAAGCTGACGTTCTACCACTGAACTACGCCCGCGTCGGCGCGACACTAGTCAAAACCTCGCGCTCGGGCAAGCCGCACGCGGCACGGCCTTCCTCATCGCTCGAACCCTGCCCCTTGCCCCTGCACGGGTTGCGTGGCCGGCTGCGACGGTGAGCCCGGCCATATTGTCGATGTGCAGCTCGGGATGCCAACATCCAAACAACCGGACTGAGGCATCGCCGTTAGAAGGCGTAGCTCAGCCCTGTTCTCAGGACGTGGATCGAAAGATCATCGGCGCTGTGGAGGTAGTAGAGACCGCCGCCGAAATCGAGGTAAGATTCCGTCTCCCCGAAATTCAGATACTGATACTCCACACGCGCACGCCAGCCGCGCGACAACCGGGCTTCATAGCCCCCGCCGATCGTCCACCCGCCGACGTAGTGCTTGGCCCAGGCACTCGACGTCTCGTCACCCTTTGTAAACTGCGCAAAGGCGTAACCACCGGTCACGAAGAGCAGTGAGTTGCCGCTCGCCCAGCCGAAGCGCGCCCTGACCGACCCGAAGTTCCCGATCTCGAGCGAATTGACCTGTCCGGCGAACTGGCTGTCATTGCCTTTCAGGGATGCGAAGCTGAAGTCCGCCTCCGCTCCGATAACGAAATTGCCGATCTGCTTTTGATAACCGGCAAAGCCGCCGCCGGCTACACCGCTGTCGTCGATATCGCCGTCCGGTTGCGGTGTGAAGTAGCCTGCGCCGGGCGATCGCCACGTGTTGCTCGACCGCTGCCACGCATAGCCGAGATGGGCACCGATATAGGGGCCGCTCCAGTTGGCAACCGAATCACCTTTGGCGCCTGAGTAGGGTTCGGATGCGTGCGCGCCGGAAAGCGATGCAACGATCAGAGCCCCAGCCACGAGTGCCGCCTTCATAATGACCTCCTTCGTCGCGCGAAGCGCGCGCCAATGAAAATTCGAGAACTAGACGCACGCGGCGGTACGGCGCCGACGAAATCGGCTGACGTCACGTGTCGCGTGAACGCGGGTGTCCAGGAGGTGACCGAAGCGCCGGAGCGAGAACTCATCATGAGCTCTGACGAGATACCAATCGGCTCGCTTCTCATGTCATGTTAGGCAAACGTCCTGCTCACACGCAGGCACACAACGCCGAACGGCAACTGATCCTCACACAAAGTGCGCGAGAATATTCGCCTATACTGCCTAACGATACGTTACGCCGCCGCGGCCTTCAGCCGAGCATGTGGCTCTGAATGTAAGCCTGCCCTGTGGGGCTCGCCGCCCCCGTGGTATCAGTGAGACAGCGACACAACATGACCGCCGAGGCAGCGACGGGCTACTCCAGCTTCACGGGATAGGATCGACGGCAACGATGCAACGTCTTCGCTATCTCCTGAAACGCGCGAGCCGCGTCGAGACAGGCACCCTCGTCGGCATCGTCGTCGTGGCGGTCCTCGTTCTCGCCTTCGCCCTGCTGGCGAACGCGGTCACCGACGGCGGCACGCAATCTTTCGACGAGCGCATCCTGCTCTTGTTTCGCACCGCGGCCGATCCCGCTGTCACGATCGGCCCGATCTGGTTCAAGGAAGCGATGCGCGACATCACGGCGCTCGGCGGCACCGTCGTGCTGACCATCATCGTCCTCAGCGTTGTAGGCTTCCTGATCGCAACGGGCGTGCGTCACGCTGCGTTGATGGTCGTCGCCTCCGTGGCCAGCGGCGTACTGCTCAGCAACTCGCTGAAATTCGGATTCTCGCGCGTGCGGCCCGACATCGTGCCGCACGAGGCGCAGGTTTACACGTCGAGCTTCCCCTCTGGACACACGACAATGTCCGCGCTCGTCTATCTGACGCTCGGCGCCCTGCTCTGCCGGACGCAGGCGTCCAACGCGGTCAAGACGTTCATCCTATCGGTGGCCATCTTCCTGACGGTCATCGTCGGAATCAGTCGCGTCTATCTCGGCGTCCATTGGCCGACGGACGTCATTGCCGGCTGGATGCTCGGCAGTGCGTGGGCGCTGCTGTGCTGGTTCACGATGCTGTGGCTGCAGAGCCGCGGCAATGTCGAGCTGGAGCGCGACCGATGAGTGCAGATTACTCCGCCGCGACCTTCGGGCTGTAACCGAGCGCGGCGTTGAGCTTGATGAGCAGGTCGGCCGCGGCTTCCGGGATGTTGGTGCCCGGACCGAACACGGCTTTGGCCCCCGCTGCGAACAGCGCCGGATAGTCGGCAGGCGGGATGACGCCACCAATGACGATCATGATATCGCCGCGGCCTTCCGCCTCCAGCGCGGCGCGCAGCTCCGGCGCCAGCGTCAAGTGGCCGGCCGCGAGCGACGACACGCCGACAATGTGCACGTCGTTCTCGACCGCCTGACGCGCGACCTCTTCCGGCGTCGAGAACAGCGGCCCGATGTCGACGTCGAAACCGAGGTCTGCGAACGCGGTCGCGATGACCTTCTGGCCTCGGTCGTGGCCGTCCTGGCCCATCTTGGCGATCAGGATA
>CAZKZT010000480.1:981-2546 GCA_964557265.1 uncultured Hyphomicrobium sp. | reverse complement strand
GCCGAGCTGGAACGCGACGCCGCGCGCCAGCCCGGTGATGTCTTCGGCGGCCGCAAGCTGGAACAGCGACGCCAGAACCGTCTCGACATGCTTGCGCAGCCAGCCGTCCAGCCGCGCCTGAACGGCATCGCGCGGCGCGCCGGTGAGATGCTCGTCCGCGATGATCTGCACGCGCGGCTTGAGGACCTCCTCTGCGGCGACCATCCGCCCGATCGGCTGTCCGAGCCAGCGGATGATGCCGTCGCTCGCCAGCACGAACTGCTGGTCCGCAGCCTCCGCGACTTTTCCGGCGCGCGCATTGATCTCGCCGGCCAGCGCCTTCTGCGCCGCGCCCGCGAGCGTCCTCGCCTCCGAGCCGGCCGCTGACGCGTCTGGCGTAAAGGTGAAGCCGTCGAGACGGCCGATCGGGTGCCCCTCGACGACGACATCACCGGTTTTACTGATATCCGTTTCCAACGATCCGCTCTCCCGCATGCGCCGCATCAGTACACTGGTGCGGCGATCGACGAAACGCGCCGCAAGCCTTTCATGCAGCGCGTCCGATAATTTGTCTTCGACGGCGCGTGTCACGCCCTGCCAATGTTCCGGGTCGCCAAGCCAGTCCGGCCGGTTGGCGACGAAAGTCCAGGTCCGGATATGCGCGATGCGATTGGACAGCGCATCGATATCGCCGTCATCGCGATCGGCCAGCGCCACCTGCTGCGCGAACCAGTCGTCCGCGATTTTGCCGTCGCGCATCAAGGAGCCGTACAGCGTCATCACCAGCTCGGCATGGGCCGCTGGCGAGATCTTGCGATAGTCCGGAACCTGGCACGCATCCCAGAGCCGCTCGACGGCCGCCGCGCCCTGCGCCATCGCGCGCACGTCGTCGTCGCGGCCGGCATGCTCCAGAACGAGGATGTCCACCGCGACCGGCGCACGCGTCAGTCCGGGCTCCTCCGGCGTCTGCGACAGCGACGCATGAAGCGAAGCGATCGACGAGAAATCGAGCTTGCTGTTGCGCCATTGCAGAACCTTCAGCGGCTCGAAATTGTGGCTCTCGAGCGCCTGCACCAGTTCGGTCTCCAGCGGCGGGCAGCGTCCGGTGGTTCCGAACGTGCCGTCGCGCGTGGCACGCCCGGCGCGCCCGGCGATCTGCGCCATCTCCGACGGATTGAGCTTGCGGAACTGATAGCCGTCGAACTTGCGGTCGGAGGCGAAGGCAACGTGATCGACATCGAGATTGAGGCCCATGCCGATCGCATCGGTGGCGACGAGGTAATCGACATCGCCCGACTGATAGAGCGCGACCTGCGCGTTGCGCGTGCGCGGCGACAGCGCCCCGAGCACGACAGCCGCGCCGCCGATCTGGCGGCGGATCAGCTCGGCGATGGCGTAGACCTCGGCGGCCGAGAAGGCGACGATTGCGGTGCGCTTCGGCAGGCGCGTGATCTTCTTCTGGCCGGCGTAGGTGAGCTTCGACAGGCGCGGGCGCGAGATGAAGTTGGCACCTGGAATGAGATCGCCGATCGCCTCGCGCATCGTGCCGGCGCCGAGCAGCAGCGTCTCCGAGCGGCCGCGCGCGT
>CAZKZT010000480.1:0-971 GCA_964557265.1 uncultured Hyphomicrobium sp. | reverse complement strand
GGCGGCGAGCTGCACCTCGTCGATCGCAAGAAAATCGACGTCGACATCGCGCGGCATCGCCTCGACGGTCGACACCCAGTAGCGCGGACGCTCCGGCTTGATCTTCTCCTCGCCGGTGATCAGCGCAACGCTGCCGACGCCGACACGCGCGACGATCTTGTCGTAGACCTCGCGCGCGAGCAGGC
Organism: uncultured Hyphomicrobium sp.; assembly: GCA_964557265.1. Lineage (GTDB taxonomy): Bacteria > Pseudomonadota > Alphaproteobacteria > Rhizobiales > Hyphomicrobiaceae. Next base: position 786 of record CAZKZT010000480.1, on the reverse strand, counting down.
GCAGCGGCAGACCGATGAGGCCGCTTTCGTGGCCTAGCATCCGTTCGATCGCGAGATGGGTTTTGCCGGTGTTGGTTGGACCCAGAACAGCAGTCACATTACGAATACGGGTCTCAAGCGGCATGTCTACTCCCGGGGGCATTCCCGCGCCTCGCGCGGCCATTCCATGAGGCATCGCAGAGCGTTGTGCGGCAATCAAGCGTGGATTTCAGGGCAGCGGGGAATTATTCCAGCGCTGCGTTGTCGGTTTTGAGCAGACCTCTCCCCGGCGCAGCCTGTCAAGGCCGTGCGCGACCGCAAACGGACCGCCCATCGGGGCCCCTTCGAGCCGCGGTGCAGCAATCCGCGGCGCCCGCGCCACCGACGCGCGCCGAAGGCCGGGGAAACCGGTCGGAAACCGCTAATTCACGAGCGCGATCTGCTCGTTATGCGTCCGGATATGGATGCTGTGGGCGCCGAGCGTGATCGAGCCCGCGAACGTCGGCACCGTAATCCGATGCGGGACGAAGAGCTTGGCGTTCGGGATCGACCGGAACGCGATCTCGATGCCCGTCATGCGGCGTAACTGCACCGCATCTTCTTCGCGATGGCCAGCTATGGGCAGGATGCGCACCCGGCAGACATGCAGGGTTTCGCCGCCCTGTGCGCCAGCCATCGGGGCCTGCTCCTTGAAGGAAAGGCTCACATCGAAGCGGGCCTTGCCGTCGAAGATCGGCACTTGCTGGTTGCAGGGCTTGTCGCCGCGCGGGCGGCTCAGGGCCAGCACCGCGCTCAGCGGGTCGAGAA
>CAZKZT010000479.1:0-2547 GCA_964557265.1 uncultured Hyphomicrobium sp. | reverse complement strand
AACAAATTCGTGCCGGTCGAGCCGCCGCACTTTCTGCCGAGCACGCCTTCGAGCCAGTGGATGGTCGCGATGCTGGCGGCGTCGGGCACGCGGATCATGCGGTCGATCACGCTTGCGACGAACGACGCCTCGACTCTCGGGCGGCCGATGCCTTCGATGCGTGAGCCGGTCGCGATGCGCAAGCTGCGGTCGCCCGAACGGAAGCTGTCGTAGAAGACGGAGTTCTCCGGATCGACGACGCAGAGTTTCGTCGCGCCGAGCGTGCGCGGGCGATAGCGGATGTAGCGGCCGATCGTCGATGACGTCCCGCCGGTGCCGGCGCTGACGACGACCCACGCCGGCGCGGGGTGGCGCTCGAGTCGCATCTGCGTGAACAGGCTTTCGGCGATGTTGTTGTTGCCGCGCCAGTCGGTCGCGCGCTCGGCGTAGGTGAACTGGTCCATGTAGTGGCCGCCGGATTCGGCGGCGATGCGCGCGGCTTCGTCGTAGATCGCGGCCGGCTCGACGAGGCGCACCTCGCCGCCGAGGAATTCGATCGCTTCCACCTTGGGCCGCGCGGTGGTGCGGGGCGCGACGGCGATGAAGGGGAGGCCGAGCAGGCGCGCGAAGTAGGCTTCCGAGATCGCGGTCGAGCCGGAGGATGCTTCGACGACCGGCGCGCCCTTGCGGATCCAGCCGTTGCACAGGCCGTAGAGGAACAGCGAGCGCGCGAGGCGGTGTTTCAGGCTGCCGGACGGATGGGACGACTCGTCTTTCAGGTAGAGGTCGATGCCGGCGCGCGCGAGACACGGCAGGTCGAGCTTGATCAGATGCGTGTCGGAGGAGCGCGCGAAGTCCGCTTCGATGCGGTGCACGGCCTCGGCGACGAACGCGCGGTCGCTGGCGGTGAGGCCGCTGTCGGTGACGCAGCTTTCGAGGGAAGAGATGTCCGTCATGGGCTGCGTCACCTGATCGATGGCGGTGTTACTTCGCGTTCTTCTTGAGCCACGCGTGCATGTCGGCGATCTCGCGCTCCTGCGCGGCGATCACGTCCTGCGCGAGCTTGCGGACGGCGGGATCCTTGCCGTGCTCGAGCACGATCCTCGCCATGTCGATCGCGCCCTGGTGATGCGGGATCATGCCGCGCATGAAGTCGACGTCGGCGTCGCCGGTGTATTCGATGTTCATGCCGGCGTGCATCTTGTCGTTGGCTTCGCGGTAGGCCTTGGTCGAGGCGGTCTCCGTCGCTGCAGTGGGGGCGCCGTGGCCCGCGTGGCCGCCATGTCCGCCGTGCTTGTCGTGGCCGGATGTCTGCGCGGCGGAAACGCCGCCGAGGACGACGGCAGCGGCGGCGGCGAACGGGAGCAGGCGTTTCATGGGACGACCTCGACGTTGAAGTAATTGTCGGACGTCAGTCTATCGCAGGATTGCGGACAGGAAAGTGGCCGTTGCAAGCCGAGCGGGCGGAGAGGCGCAGGACTTGTTTTCACATCCCGCCACGTTGCTGCTTGTAGCGTTGACTGAGCCACGCGCCGGCATATGCAAATGGTGCGCCCGGAAGGCTGAGCAATGTGGCAATGAACAACAGTGCGGGGAGGACGCTGAGGATCTGCAGGAGGCTCGTGTCGTCGAACCGCGCGGATCCGCGCTGGGCCACGCCGAACACGTTTACCGCAAGCCAGTACCCGAATAGCCAAAACCAAATGCCGAGCGCGTGAGTCCAGCCGATGATGAAGCACCACCGTCCGGTATGAGGGGCGCCGAGATATCCGCAGATGGACGCGCCGATCAGGGCGATCGCGTAAGACAGGACGAAGGCGCTGCCATCGCGCGTCAGCGACCCCAACGTGACGATGTGCGAGAGGATGCCGAACGCCACTGCCACGAGGGCAACCGTCCACAGCGGGAGATCTTTAGTGGCGGTTCGGGAATTGCCGGGTTGAGAGGGCATCGAATTGTCCCGACACAGCCCCGCGATGCGCGCGGCTTTCCGCGCTATCTTCGCCCGCCGAATATCGACTTGATGATCGCGTTCTTCACCTGATTGACGATCGACCGCATGACCGAGCGGCCGACGTCGCGCGTGATCTGCTCGCCCATAGAACGACCGCCGCGGGGGCCGCGTCCGAAGATCGTTTTGCCAAGGCCGCCGATGATGCCGCCGTCTGCATTGGCCTCGTTCGCCGCCTTCTCCGCTTCGGCGGCGGCCGCTTCGGCGCGCTTTTGCAGCATCTCGTAGGCGGACTCGCGGTCGACAAGGTCCTCGTATCTGCCCTGCACCGGGCTCGCGTCGATCAGCTTCTGGCGTTCGGCCGGCGTGATCGGCCCCATGCGGCCGGAGGGCGGGCGGATCAGCGTCCGCTGCACCATCGACGGTTCGCCCTTGTTGTGCAGCACCGAGACCAGCGCCTCGCCGACCTTCAACTCCTGGATGACGCGTTCGACGTCGAGTGCGGGATTGGGCCTGAAGGTTTCCGCAGCGGCGCGGATGCCGCGCTGCTCGATCGGCGTGAAGGCGCGCAGCGCATGTTGCACGCGATTGCCGAGCTGGGCGGATACCGAGTTCGG
>CAZKZT010000478.1:0-2556 GCA_964557265.1 uncultured Hyphomicrobium sp. | reverse complement strand
GTCATGAAGCAGGCGGTGGCGCACCTAATGCCGTTCATGGAGGCCGAGAAGGCGGGCGGGAGCAGCAGGTCGAGCGCCGGCAAGGTGGTGCTCGCCACCGTGAAGGGCGACGTGCACGACATCGGCAAGAATATCGTCGGCGTGGTGCTCCAGTGCAACAACTACGAGGTGATCGATCTCGGCGTGATGGTGCCGGCGGCAAAGATCCTCGAAGTGGCGAGGAAGGAGAAGGCCGATATGATCGGTCTCTCCGGGCTCATCACGCCGTCACTCGACGAGATGTGCACGGTCGCCGCCGAGATGGAGCGCGAAGGCTTCGATGTGCCGCTGCTGATCGGCGGCGCGACAACGAGTCGTGTGCACACCGCCGTCAAGATCAGCCCGAACTACATGCGCAACCAGGCGATCCACGTTCTCGATGCGAGCCGCGCGGTCGGCGTCGTCTCGAAGCTGCTCTCCGATACGGATCGCGACCCTTACGTCGCCGACATTCGCGCCGAATACGAGAAGGCGCGTGTCGCGCACTTCCGCTCCGAAGCAACCAAGCAGCGGATCACCATCGATGCCGCGCGCGCCAATGCGTTCCAGGCCGACTGGTCGAGCTACGATCCGGTTCGTCCGAGGGATATGGGCGTGCAGCGGTTCGAGGCCTACGATCTCGCCGAGCTTGTGCCGTACATCGACTGGACGCCCTTCTTCCAGACCTGGGAGCTCAAGGGTCGCTACCCTATGATCCTCGATGACAAGAAATTTGGTCCCGAGGCGCGCAAGCTGCTTGACGACGCGAAGGCGCTGCTCGATCGCGTCGTCAAGGGGAAGTGGCTGAAGGCCAATGCGGTGGTCGGCTTCTGGCCGGCGAATACGATCGGTGACGACATCGAGGTCTATGCCGAGGACGGCCGCAACGCGCCGCTCGCGGTGCTGCACACGCTGCGCCAGCAGATCGCGCGCGATCCCGGCCGTAACCGCGCACACATGGCGCTGTCCGATTTCATCGCGCCGAAAGAGTCGGGTCGCACGGACTACATCGGTGCTTTCGCGGTAACGGCAGGCATTGGCGAAGATGAAGCCATCGAGGCCCACATCGCGAAGACCGATGACTACGCGCGCATCATGCTCAAGGCGCTTGCCGATCGTCTCGCGGAGGCGTTCGCTGAGCGGATGCACGAGCGCGTGCGCCGCGAATTCTGGGGCTACGCGGCGGATGAGACACTGACCAATCAGGAGCTGATCGCGGAAGGCTACGATGGCATCCGTCCAGCGCCGGGTTATCCCGCGCAGCCCGATCACACCGAGAAGGCGACGTTGTGGAAGCTCCTCGACGTCGAGGCGGCGACCGGCATTGAATTGACTGAGAGCTTCGCGATGTGGCCGGGTTCTTCCGTTTCAGGGATCTATTTCGCGCATCCCGACAGTCACTACTTCGGCGTCGGCAAAATCGAGCGTGATCAAGTCGAGGATTATGCGCGCCGCAAGGGCTGGACCGTTGGGGAGGCAGAGCGGTGGCTCGCCCCCGTGCTCAACTACGATCCGAAGAGTGGTTGATTCTGAAGAGCGGCCTACCGGCCGGCGTGCGGTCGCACGCTCATGAAGCTGGATCTCCCATTCGGTAGCGGCCGAAGGCCGCGAGGTGCGAACGCCGACCCGCGAGGCAGTGCCGCCGTGCCGGTAGGCGAAGCCGTCGGCGCCGGCGGAGAGAGAAACAAAAAAGCCGGCCTACGGGCCGGCTTTCTCTTTGTGGCCGGTCGCGGCGCGAGGCGCTGCGCGACGGCGGGCACGTGAATTCTATCTAGTTGGCGGATGCAGTGGTTTGACACGCCAACGCAGATCGTTGAGGAAGCCGCATACCCATCGGGCGTGCCGCTGCCCGGGCGTGCCGGTTGGCGGCGTGATTCGATTGCGAGGTGGAAGGCGGCGTGTCAGCATTGGCCACTCCATCGTCGTTGAGGAGCCGATTTCGTCCATTCGAGAACGCAACGTGCCGCGCGCGATACCCATGCGTCATGGCATGGGTGCCGGGCAAGCGACCGCGTTCAGTGCGGGAAGCGAAATGTAGGCTGGTGAGGACAGGCTCATCAGTTTGAGACGAAGGTAGATCAGCGGGCGGCCCTGTCCATGTCCGCCGGATCCTTGCAGTGCTGTTCGAGCAACTCGCCAGCATGCCCTCGCTCATTGCAGTGCCGAAGGCGACGATCGCCCCAGCTGCATTCCAAGCGACGCAACCCACATGCACAGCCCGTAGGCCGTGCCGTCAAAAGCCTAAAACTCTGCCTTCTCCATGATGATAGGTGATTCGTATGACAATCGGGTAGCCAATACGGCGGCGCAGTATCGGCGACATGAGCGTGATGCGGGACGGCTGATGCAGGCGTGCCACGGCCAGGATGGTTGTTTTGCCGCACGCGGCCGGCGGTGGTCAGCCATGAACGCTTACCCTCGCTCCGATGGCAGATGGTCCCGCATCTGTCCGCGGTCCGGAGGCGACTCCGGACCGCGGGCGGGAAAAAGAAATGGCCGTTGCGGAGGCCCAGAGGGGCTCATCCGAAACGGCCATGC
>CAZKZT010000477.1:145-2560 GCA_964557265.1 uncultured Hyphomicrobium sp. | reverse complement strand
GTATCGCAAAGGCGATCAAGCGATCCAAAACCGGAGGAAGGAATGAATATACTTAAGTCCATCATGCGTGCTGCGACGGCTGCAGCATTCACTGTGGTCGCAACGGGCGTCATGGCGCAGAGCTATCCGACCAAGCCGATCACGATGATCGTGCCGTGGCCGGCTGGCGGCTCGTCCGACGTGACGCTGCGCGCCATGGCAGAGGCTGCGTCGAAACATCTCGGCCAGCCGATCATCGTCGACAACAAGGCGGGCGCCTCGGGGACACTCGGCCCTGCGACAATGGCAGCGACGGCGAAGCCGGACGGCTACACGATCGCTCAGATGCCGATCACCGTCATGCGCCTGCCGCTGATGCAGAAGGTGACGTGGGACGCTGAAAAGAGCTTCAGCTACATCATCCATCTGACGGGCTATACCTTCGGCGTCACGACCAAGGCCGACAGCCAGTTCAAGACCTGGCAGGACGTGGTGACCTACGCCAAGGCCAACCCCGGCAAAGTGACCTACGGCACCCCCGGCGCCGGCACGTCACTCCATATCGGCATGGAGCAGATCGCGGAAAAGGCCGGCATCAAGCTGACCCAGGTCCCGTTCAAGGGCGGCGCGGAAACCAATGCCGCAGTCCTCGGCGGACACACGATGCTGCAGGCGGATTCGACCGCTTGGAAGCCGCTCGTCGATGCCGGTCAGCTTCGCCTGCTCAACATCTGGACGGCTGAGCGCAGCAAGGTCTGGAAGGATGCCCCCACTCTGAAGGAGCTGGGCTACGGCTTCGTGTTCGACAGCCCGTTCGGCCTCGCCGGTCCGAAGGGCATGGACCCGAAGATCGTCGCGACCCTGCATGACGCCTTCCACAAGGCGTTGAGCGACCCGGCCGTCGTCAGCGCGCTGGAGCGCTACGACATGCTGCCGCGCTACATGAACACCGCCGACTACAACAAGTTCGTCAAGGAGACGATTGCGCAGGAGACGGCGGCGCTGGAGAAGCTCGGTCTTCTCAAAAAATAACGACGCAACGAGCGTCTTGATGGTCGGCACGATGCTGCAAGGCATCGTGCCGTCATTTCTACAATGGAGTGGGACTGTTGAAGGGATCGTTGTTGCGCAATGCGCAGATGTGGGGCGGCCTGTTCTGGCTCGGCCTCGGTCTGTTCATCGCATATCATGGCTATGAGCTGGGGCTCGGACAGGCACGCGAGCCCGGCTCCGGTTTTGCCATCTTCTGGCTCGGCCTCTTCACCGCGGCATTCGCAGGCTCGATCGTCTTCGGCGCCATCAAGAATGGCAGCGAGGACATCGCCAGCCTGTGGCAGGAGACACGCTGGGGCAAAGTCCTCCTGATCGTCCTGCTGCTGCTCGTGTTCAGCTTCTTCTTCGAGACTGTCGGTTTCGTCGTCTGCTCGCTCGTGCTCCTGCTCGTGCTGATGCGCATCGTCGATCCCGTGCCCTGGCCCACGGCGCTTCTCGTCTCCTTCGGCGCGACGTTCGGCATCTGGTATGCCCTGAACAAGATGCTGATGGTCCAGCTGCCCAATGGGTGGCTCAGTCCCTGGCTCGGCTGAGGAGCGCGATACATGGAAATTCTCTCTGCGCTCGGCCACGGTTTCGCGGTGGCCCTGCAGCCGATCAATCTCGTCGCCTGCTTCTTCGGCGTCTTCATCGGCACGCTGGTCGGCGTGCTCCCGGGCATCGGCCCGGTATCCGCGATGGCGCTGCTGCTTCCCGTCACGCTGTCGGGTACGCCTGAGACCGGCATCATCATGATGGCCGGCATCTACTATGGCTCCATGTATGGCGGCTCGACCACCTCGATCCTGGTCAACATCCCGGGCGAGGCTGCGTCCGTCATCACCTGCCTCGACGGCCACCAGATGGCCAAGAACGGCCGCGCCGGCCCGGCGCTCGGCATCGCCGCGATGGGCTCGTTCATTGCCGGTACGTTCGCGATCATCCTGCTGATGCTCGTCGCGCCGGTGCTCGCACAGTTTGCGGTCGCCTTCGGCCCGCCCGAGTACTTCAGTCTGATGGTGCTCGGCCTCACCGTGCTCGCCTTCCTCACGCAAGGATCGATGGCCAAATCGCTGCTGATGGCCTGCATCGGCGTGACGCTCGGCCTCATCGGCATCGACCAGATCACGGCTGCGCCGCGCCTGACTTTCGATCGCCTCGAACTGCTCGACGGCATCGGCCTTGTTCCGGTCGTGATGGGTCTGTTCGGCGTCGCCGAGATCCTCGCCAATATCGAGCGCAGCGTGCAGCGCGAAGTCGTCGCCTCGCGGATCGGCAGCCTGTGGCCGACCGCACAGGACTGGGTCTATTCGCGATGGGCGATCGTGCGCGGCACGATCCTCGGCTTCTTCCTCGGCATCCTGCCGGGCGGCGGCGCGGTGATCGCCTCGTTCGCGGCCTACA
>CAZKZT010000477.1:0-135 GCA_964557265.1 uncultured Hyphomicrobium sp. | reverse complement strand
GCCATCGAAGGCGTGGCCGGACCCGAGGCCGCGAACAACTCGGCGGCCGGCGGCGCGTTCATTCCGCTGCTGACGCTCGGCATTCCTCCGAACGTCGTGATGGCGCTGCTGCTCGGCGCGTTCATCATCCACGGC
>CAZKZT010000476.1:0-2565 GCA_964557265.1 uncultured Hyphomicrobium sp. | reverse complement strand
CACGGGGAGGAGGCCAGGATGAGCATCTGCGATCGTAGAAGACCTTGAGCTGGGGATTGTGGCGGGGCCATCGGCACTCAAGCGGTTGGCCGGCACGCAGCCCGCCGAACCTGCACCGACCACGACGTAGTCGGCGTCGATCTCTGCCATCGTTTCCATCCCCGGCGCGCCTTGCGGGGCGCACGCCTCTTGTGGGCGATGCCCCGGTCCGCGCGCCGTATGCCGCGCGGGACCGCTCGGGGAAAGTCGATGACGCGCCGGCTCAATCGGTGGCGAGTGGGGTGCGCGCGCCGTTGCGAAGCTGCTGCACGCGATAGATCTCGTCGCCGGTCGCGCCGATATCGCGCAGCATTCCCTCGTCGAGCTGGCTGAGCTCGTAAAGCGTCTCGCGGATGAGCATACGTTCGCGCGCGGCCGCAAAGCGGTTGGACAAGGCAGCCAGCATCCGGCTGAGGCGGCCCGGTTGTTCAGCGGCACCAAAAGCGACGGCGGTGAATGGCATAGTGGACATGGTGGTCCCCGAAGCGTTGAAATACGTTGCCCCAGAGGCTGTAGCCTCGGGATCGCAGGCATGACGGGCGCATGACGCGCGCCGCAGCGGCTATTCGAGCGTTGGCATCAAGGCCCGCCCGTCGCGCACCTGGCGACGGGCTGCGAGTCAGCTGAGGTAGCTGGCCGGGATCTGATTTTTGTTGCGCAGGGCCTTGGCGTGGTCGGTCGAAATACCGAGGTCCGCGAGCCGTTCGTCGCTGAGCTGGGAGAGGTAGGAGTTGACCTCCATCCGGGCCTTCTTCATCCGGGCCTCGACGATCCGGTTGATGATGCGCGCGAAGAAGTTTTCGGTCGGCGCGGCCTTCTCGCGCTCGGCGCCATAGGCGATAGGGGATGCGGTGGTTGCCATGATCGGTCTCATCTCTGATTTGTCCCGATCTCTAACGGACGGGATCTGCTCACTCTGATCGGTTGCTTGTTCGCGGCCGGTTGATCCAGCTTTCACGACTTGCAACTGAAACGAATTTAGTGAGTCTTTCGCACTTGCGGTAGGGCTCTGGCATACCCGCAGCTATGCGTTTTTGCATAGAAGAATAATATATGTCACAAGCAGTTACAGTTCTGTCTTAATTGGTGCAACGCATCATTAACGGGCAGGTTGCGCAGACAGTGAGCGCCGTATAGCAAGGACGCCATGTTTCAGGACTTCTCCTCGTCGTCAGATCCCGCCCTCGGCGCAGAGCGCGTCGCGCGTCTGCGTGCCCGCCTCAAGCCGCTCGGCATCGATGCCGTGCTGGTTCCGCGGGCCGATGAGCACATGGGCGAGTACGTTCCCGCATCGGCCGAGCGCTTGGCATGGCTGACGGGTTTCACGGGGTCTGCCGGCTGGGCGATCATCGGCGCGCGTAAAGCGGCACTGTTCGTGGACGGCCGCTATACTTTGCAGGCACCGTCACAGGTGCCGACCGCCATCTTCGACATCGTGCAAATACCCGATACGAATCCGGCCGAGTGGATCGCCAAGCATTTCCCGGAGGGCGCGCGGATCGGGTTCGATCCGTGGCTGCACACGCGCGCTGGCATCGCGCAGCTCGAAGGCCAGCTCGGCAAGAGGGGCATCAAGCTGAAAGCCCTCACCCGCAATCCGGTCGATCAGATCTGGGGCACCGAGCGCCCCGCTGTGCCGCAAGGTCCCGTTACGGTGCAGCCCCTCGAACTCGCCGGCGTTGCTGCGGCCGACAAGATCAAGACACTGCAGCACCAGCTCCGCGACGCCGGGGAAGACGCGGTGGTGCTGACGCTGCCGGACTCGATCGCGTGGCTGTTCAACATCCGCGGCTCGGACGTGAAGCACAATCCGACGCCGCTGGCGTTCTCAGTGGTTCCGGTCTCCGGCAAGCCGGAGCTGTTCATCGACAAGGCCAAGCTCGGCGCTGAAACGCGCGCCCATCTCAACGCGATCGTGCGCATCAAAGCGCCGGCCGACCTCGCGGAACGTCTTGCGGCGCTGAAGAACGAACGCAAGCGCGTCCGCCTCGACACCAACACCGCCGCGATGTGGCTCTGGCAGCGGCTGGGCGGTAAAAGCGGACGCATCAGCGAAGCCACGGATCCCTGCATTCTGCCGAAGGCGCGAAAGAACGACGCTGAGATCCGCGGCACCCGCATCGCACATGAACGCGACGCCGTCGCGATGGTGCGCTTCCTGGCATGGCTCGACCGCGAAGCGCCGAAGGGCGGCGTCGATGAGATCACCGCCGTGAAAACGCTCGAGCAGATGCGCGCCGACACGCAGGCGCTGAAGGAAATCAGCTTCGACACGATCTCCGGCGCCGGTCCCAACGGTGCGATCGTCCACTACCGGGTCACGGAAGGCACCAACCGCGGCCTGAAGACCGGCGAGCTGTTCCTTGTCGACTCGGGCGCCCAGTACATCGACGGCACCACCGACATCACGCGCACCGTCGCGATCGGCACGCCCAACGCGGAGATGCGCGACCGCTTCACGCGCGTTCTGAAGGGCATGATTGCGATTTCGGAGCTGCGTGTCCCACCGGGCACGACCGGCGCGCA
>CAZKZT010000475.1:0-2567 GCA_964557265.1 uncultured Hyphomicrobium sp. | reverse complement strand
TTCGTCAACCGTCGCTCGTGCATTGCGATGACGGGCGCGCCGTGCCGGCTTTCCCAGCTCTCAAAAAGCAACATTCTGCGCATCGGATCGGATGATGCCGAAATGGCATTCTAGGGCCCTCGCCATCGCGAGTTGACACGGCTCGTGAAGCCGCGCTTCGCAGCAACGCCACGGTGCCAGCCGCTTCATTCTTGGCGGCGCGACACGCGCGTGTGAATGGACTTGAGGCACCGAGCTGGTATTGGCGTCAGGTTGAACCGACAGGCACAAATGCGAGTCCGGCACAGCACAAGCCAGGCCGGCTATCGCCGCCGGGGTTCTCCAAGAGACTTTCATGAGGTGATCCATGAGCAGATCGCGACAGCTTCGTCTCGGCGCCTTCATGCGCCCCGTCAGCATCCACACTGCCGCGTGGCGCTATCCGGGCGGCACGCCCGACGCGAACTTCAACTTCGCCCATCTCAAGCGCTTCGCGCAGAAGCTCGAGCACGGCAAGTTCGATGCGTTCTTCATGGCCGACCATCTGGCCGTGCTCAACATGCCGATCGAGGCACTGAAGCGCAGCGCCACCGTCACGTCGTTCGACCCGCCGACTCTGCTGCCCGCACTCGCTGCCGTCACCGAGCGACTGGGCCTCATCGCAACTGGCTCGACCACATTCGAAGAGCCCTATCATCTCGCCCGCCGCTTCGCCTCGCTCGACCACTTGAGCGGCGGCCGCGCCGGCTGGAACGTCGTCACCACGTCGAACCCGGACGCGGCACTCAACTTCGGCCTCGACGAACACGTCGAGCATGCTGAGCGCTACGCGCGCGGGCGCGAGTTCGTCGACGTCGTCAAAGGACTGTGGGACAGCTTCGCCGACGACGCCTTTATCCGCGACGTCGAAAGCGGCATCTACTTCGATCCCGACAAGCTGCATGTGCTCAATCATAAGGGGCCGCACTTCTCGGTGCGCGGGCCGCTCAACGTCGCGCGGCCGATCCAGGGCTGGCCGGTGATCGTGCAGGCGGGCGCATCGGAGGCCGGCCGTCAGCTCGCGGCCGAGACGGCTGAAGTGATCTTCGCCGCGCCCGGCAACTTCGCCGGCGCCAAGAGCTTCTACGCCGACGTCAAGGGGCGCATGGATCAGCTGGGGCGGGACCGCGATCACCTGAAGATCCTGCCCGGCGCGCTGGTTGTCGTCGGCGACACGGTCGAGGAGGCGCGTGCCAAGCGGCTGCATCTCGATAGCCTCGTGCACTACGAAAGCGCCATCGCATCGCTGTCGATCTCGCTCGGCCACGACGCATCGAAGTTCGATCCCGACGGGCCGCTCCCCGACATCCCCGAGACCAACGCCAGCAAGAGCGGGCGCGAGCGCGCCATTGCTCTCGCGCGCCGCGAGAACCTGACTGTTCGCCAGCTCGCGCAGCGCTTCGGCGGCTATGCCGGCCAGGCCTTCGTCGGCACCCCGCAGACGATCGCCGACGAGATGGAGCAGTGGCTGACGGAGGACGCCTGCGACGGCTTCAACATCATGTTCCCGTACCTGCCTGCGGGGCTCGACGATTTTGTCGACCGCGTCGTCCCTGAGTTGCAGCGCCGCGGCATCTTCCGCCGGGAGTACGAAGGGCGGACACTCCGCGAGAACCTTGGCCTGCCGCGCCCCAAGAACCGCTTTTTCCCGGATTGAGCATCTGCATTGCAGCATAAGCATCGCAGAAACAGTTCGTTGGCATTGGCACGCCGTTCGCTAGAGTGCAGTTGTCGCGGTTCTTTGCCGCGTCCGCGGTGATTTCGAACGAGACTTGCGCCGCGTCATCAAACGCTAAGGTTTCGCGACTCTGTCGCGAACTCCTCCCTTGAAAGGAGCTCTGTGATGACGAGATTTGCCCCTGCCCCCGGCACCCGCCCAGCCGCGCCGCGGACCATGGACCGCAACTGCTGCTGTTGTTGCTGACGAAGCGGCCCGTCGCGTGATGCGCGGGATGTGAACAGCAACACTTCAATCGATCAATCGAACAGCAGAGGCGCCGCCACCCGCGGCGAACAGTGGAACTATGTCCGAAGGCTACACAGTGGAAGACAGGCACGGAGAAACGATCGGCATCGTCGTGCGCAAGGAGAGCGGGCGCGGATATCGCTTCTTCTCATCCGCGCGCACCTTCGATGCGCTCGACGGCCACATCTTCGCCAGTGCCCAGGCGGCGCAGCGCGCAGCGCGCGACATCGAGCGGATCGGCAAGCGTGGATGGCACGCCGCAACCGGATTGGATCGACGCAGAGTGGAGGCAGTCACATGAGCAATGTGCTTGATGCACTCCGCACCTTCGCGGCGTGGTGGCAAGAAGGTCTGGCCAAGGTCGGCGAGCACATGTCGCAGGTCTACGAGGGGCCGGCATCGCCAGACGCCACGGAAGACGGCAGCGAAGCCGACCGCGAGGCCTGGGAAGAGGAACGCGCGCGTCTCGCGCTTTCCCCTTGGTGGATGTAGCAAGCAGCACAGCGCAGCGCCGGCAAAATCGCATGCCGGCGCTGCTGCTATCTGTTGTCAGTGCTTGTGCCCGCCGCCGTGGTCCTTTTTC